>CAZQGZ010000001.1:0-59084 GCA_964592935.1 uncultured Chitinophaga sp.
GATTGCTCTTCAGCAAATGTTTCGATCAAATGATCCACCCGGTATCTTTTCTTACTGTCCTTATTATCGATCATCGGGTCGTTGAAATTATCCACGTGACCGCTGGCCTTCCAGGTGGTGGGATGCATGAAGATGGCTGCATCAATTCCCACTATATTTTCATGGAGGCGGGTCATGCTATCCCACCAGTAGTCTTTGATATTTTTTTTCAGTTCGCTGCCCCACTGGCCATAATCATATACCGCCTGGAGGCCGTCATAAATTTCGCTGGATGGAAAAATAAATCCGTACTCCTTGCAGTGAGAGATGATTGCCTGGAACCTGCTTGAATCGTTTGCCATAGGGCGCAAAAGTAAGAAGTTGAATTAAGATTTGCGGGAATGAATGGATCAGGGGAATATCCGGCTTAGATTTCACGAAGCGCCCGCAAAGGAGCAAACAACTCAACGCTGTGCCGCTTCTTCGCTGCGATCGCTGCGGGAAATAATTATCCCGGACACTACATTGATCTGTGGAAGAAAAACCACTATAAGGATTTTTCCTATTTCAGTTTCTCATTCTGCTGATGCCTCTCCGCATCTCTGCTTGTCTTCTTCTCAAAATTCTCTTTCAACGCCTGGGTAAGATCCACCCCCGTTTGATTCGCCAGGCACAACAATACCCACAGCACATCCGCCATCTCATCACCCAGGTTCCTGTTTTTATCCGATTCTTTAAAACTCTGATCACCGTATTGACGGGCCATGATCCGGGCCAGTTCTCCCACTTCTTCGGTAAGGATCGCCATATTGGTGAGTTCACTGAAATACCGGACGCCGGTCGTTTTTATCCAACCGTCCACCTGTTGTTGCGCTTGCTGAATAGTCATAACAAAATTTTTTATCGGTCTCCTGCAATTTAGCATGATTCTTGCCCTTTACCATCTCCCTTTCCTTTGAAGACCTTGATTAAACCCATTCCTTTAAAAAATTAATTGTATTCTATGCCGGCAATATCCCTGCAAAAGTCACTGGTAACGGTCATTTTATCGGTTTCCATTTTTGTTTCGCGGGCACAGCCTGCAGATCTTCAACCATTGAAAAAGGAAATCCGCCCTTACAAAATACTTGCTTCAGGTAAAGAAATCACATTAAAAAGCAGCCGGAATATTCAGCATGTCATGTTATGGACCACCAATGGACACAGGGTTGTGGAGCAAAGAGAGATCAATGCCGCTTCATTTACATTCATTATTCCTATCCATGAAAAAATTTATTTCCTGATGGTGGGACTGGAGGGAGGGAAGGTTTATACCGAGAAAATCGGAATTCAATAGAGAAATAAAGAATAAGGAATTAATAATAAAAAACGCAAAAGTCGTTCATGAATGATCCACTTTTTAATTATTTATTTTTCATTTTTTATTTCTTATTCCTTCTTCCCTGAATCAATTATTATCGTAACCGGCCCGTCATTCACCAACTCCACTTTCATATCGGCGCCGAATATCCCGGTTTTGATCTCCTTACCGAGATCGGTTGCTAACTGACGGATCATTTTTTCATACATGGGAACGGCTATGTCCGGTTTGCTGGCCCGGATATAAGAAGGACGGTTCCCTTTTTTAGTGGATGCATGCAAAGTAAACTGGCTGATCAGCAGGATATCCCCTCCTGTCTCTTTGATGGAAATATTCATGATCCCTTCCCGGTCATTAAAGATTCTGAGGTTGGTGATTTTCCCTGAAAGCCATTCAATATCTTCCTGTGTATCGGCATTTTCAATACCCAGCAACACCAATAGTCCATCTTGAATAGAAGCATGAACTTTCCCCTCTATGGTTACACCGGCATGGGTTACTCGTTGAATGATTGCACGCATTTTGGTTGCTGGTTGCTTGTTGCTGGTAAAGTCTCCTATAAAGATAGCATCATAATGGGATTGAAATTACCTTTACAAGAAAACCAGAGACCAGTAACAGCAACCTGTGTAATGATTGACATAAGTAAAGAAATATCTTTCCAAACCACCCGCAGCGGGGGGAAGGGCGGGCAAAATGTAAACAAAGTGGAAACAGCGGTTATCGGCAGTTTTCATATCGACAATTCTTCTTTTTTTACGGATGAACAAAAACAAATTCTGAAAGAAAAACTTGGTAACCGGATCAATGCAGATGGAATTTTACTGGTGCGTTCCCAGGTCCACCGCACCCAGCTTGCCAATAAAGAAGAAGTCATAGAAAAAATAAACCGGCTGGTTCATCATGCACTTGAAAAAAAGAAACCCCGCATTGCCACCCGGATCAGTAAAGCCACCCGCGAAAAAAGACTGGAATCGAAGAAGAGAAGGGCTGAAATTAAATCGGGAAGACAACGGTTGAAACCAGGAGATTTCTGATTGTTTGATGGTTTGATTGTTTAATTGTTTGATGGTTTGAAGGCGAAATAGTTAGAGCATATCTCAAAAGTCGAAAACAAGAGGAGCACAACGAACCTGCCTACCGGCAGTCAGGCACAAAGGTCACACGAAGAACACAACGACTTCGTAATAAGGGTGTATTTGCGTTGTGTTCTTTGTGTTCCGTCGTGTTCTTTGTGTTCCACCTTACTTTTGAGATGGTTTTTAGAATTAACAATCAAACAACCTGGCCATCAAACAATTTTTTTCATGAAAAAAGCCCTGAGAAAAATCGTAAATTGGAAACCCGATTCATCCCATGCGCAAAACAACAACGACGATATTTTTTTTATTTGCTACTATCATTTTCCTCTCTTACCTGCTTGGTTCCTGTAAAAAAGAACAAAACACAAAAGGACTTGAATTGTTGCAGCAGGAATTACCCGAAGGATTTCCCGCACCGGTTTACACTTTCACCAATAATCCGCTGAGTAAAGAAGGTTTCGAACTGGGGCGCAAACTTTTTTATGATGAACGTCTTTCCATCGATAATAAACACCCCTGTTCGGATTGCCACCAGCAAATCGCGGCCTTCGGCACGTTCGAGCACGACCTCAGCCATGGCGTTTTTGATTCGCATACGCTGCGGAATGCGCCGGTGCTGTTCAACCTGGCGTGGAATAACAATTTTCACTGGGACGGTGAATTCAGTTCTTTGCAGGATGAAGCCGCACAACCCATCAACGGTCATGTTGAAATGGGCGAAACCTATGAGGGAATAATTAATAAAATAAAAGACGATCCGGAATATCAAAAAATGTTCAAAGAAGTTTTCAGGTATCCTTTTATCAGGCCCGAATTTATTTTAAAAGCCCTGGAACAATTTACCGGGTATATGGTATCGGCCAATTCAAAATATGATATAGGCATCCGGCTGGGATTGATCCCCGTTACGCAACAGGAAGCCCGGGGATACCAGGTATATAAAGCCAATTGCGCCACCTGTCACCCGGAACCCCTGTTCACCGATAACAGGTTCCATAATACCGGACTGCCTCTTGATAATTTTCTGAAAGATTACGGTCGGATGAGGATAACCGGTAAAAAAGAAGATTCATTGAAGTTTAAAACGCCCACGCTGCGCAATGTCTATATTTCATCCAATTATATGCACGACGGGAGATTCAATACGTTATCGCAATGCCTCAATCATTACCGCACCGGCATTCAGCAAAGCGCCACGCTGGATCCATTATTAACAAACGGAATTTCGTTAACCAATTCGGAGGCAACCGACCTGACTGTTTTTCTGCGTATGCTTACGGATTCAAGCTTTTTGAAAGATCCCCGGTTTGCCAGACCCCAATAGCCATTAGTTATTAGCTGTTAGCCATTAGCTTTTTTTCGTTCCTCAATCAGATGTCAATTCTTATCAGGTTTTTTGTTGGTGCCACTGGAGTTTATCTACCAGACATTAATTAATAAAAGATAGCTCAAAGGCGGATGATTAAAGCTAACGGCTAACAGCTAATAGCTAACAGCCTTCCTCAATTTGCTTTCCGTTGCTTTTTGAGATTTTCCAATATTTCTTTCTGCGCCACAATGTCTTTCTGGGTATCGTCCTGGCCCTTGATATTGTCCTGTATTTTTTTCTCCAGTTCCAGTTTATCCTGCTGAAGTTCTTTCAATTTTTTTTCCGCTTTGGCGACCAGTTCTTCCTGTTCCTGTATCTGCAATTCCAGTTGCGCCGCTTCCACATCAGGAAGAAGGTTATCCAAAAAGGCTTTGGCATTTCTGATTTCTCCGGCTTCCATACCGGCGATGGCATTCTGGTCCTTATTCATAACGATCAGGTATAAAAGGGATTCATCTTCCTCTTTCCGGCTCTTTCTTTCAACCTGGATGATATAATCCATCTTGCTCCGTGTGATCTCCGTGATATAAATATTTTTATAGACCCGGGATCCCCTGTCCTTATTTAAGAACCCTTTTTCCTCCTTTCCTTTGTAACCCATTTTCTCCAATTTTTTAACGATGGCGTTTTCAACCGCCTGTGCGGGATAATGGAACTGGATCACAAACGCATCCTGCTTTTTCCTGTCATAGTCGGTTTTTCCTTCATAAGCCTGTGCAGATGCCATTGCTGTAAAAAGGAATAAGAGTCCGAAAGAGAATATGATCTTCTTCATAACTGGTTTTTGGCGTTAAAGATACTATAAAGGGTCGCGAATATTTGAAAATTGAGGATTGTTTGTTTTGTTATCGGGTCTTTTACAAGCTGGACAATAAGACTCAATATATCAACACTCAACAAACAAGACTCAAGTGCCCGAATATGAACTGACTGACCTGAGAATTGAGGATTGTTTGTTGATATATTGAGTCTTTTTCAGTTCTGCCAAATCCTGTTAAGAGAAAAGTTGGGTACGTCAATTGAAAAATCCGGGTTAAAGAAGGGTTCTGCAGGCGCTGAATTCGTTTTTTGCCTGCCTATCAATTACTTTTGTTTCCAAATTTTCAATTCGTTGAGTGGTATCAAAAAACTGGCGGGGCAAACATTGTGGTATGGTGTTCCCACCATTGCAAGCCGATTTTTGGGTTACCTGATGAATCTTTCATTACCGCTAATTTTTGCCCAGCCCGCCAAAACAGCAGACCTCACACAGATCTATGCCATCATTCCGTTTCTAAATGTATTGTTCACGTATGGTTTGGAAACCGCTTATTTCCGTTTTTCGCAGGATACCGATAAAGCGAAATTATATAATACACTCTCTGTTTCGTTGATTGGTTCATCTGTTTTCTTTACAGCCTTGCTTTTTGTTTTCAAAGACAATATTGTTCATTGGGCAAACCTCGAACAACATCCAGAATATATCACCTGGATGGCCGTTATCATTTTCTTTGATGCCATCAGCACACTGGCATTTGCAAAACTGCGGCAGGAGAACCGTCCCAAACGATATGCCTTTGCCCGCATCTCCGGTGTGCTCGTCAATGTAATAGTAGTGATCCTTTTCCTGGCCGTGATACCCAAATACCTGGCAAATCACCCGGATAGTTTTTTAAAAAATATGTACAACAGGGATACCGGGATCGGTTATTACCTGATCGGGAATATCTGCGGAACGGTTTTTACATTTTTCTTACTGAGAAAAGAATTTTTCCAGGTACGATTTCAGTTTGACAGTAAACTATGGAAAAAAATATTGCATTATTCTTACCCGTTGGTGATCGTGGGTATGGGGGGGATGGTGAATGACATGCTGAGCCGGCTGATCTACCAGCATGTAGTGAACCTTCCCGAAGAACAGGCAAAACATGAGTTAGGTATTTTTGGAAATATTTATCGTCTTGCAGTTCTTATTACGATCATGATACAGGCTTTCCGCATGGCGGCTGAACCATTCTTCTTCAACCGCAGCAAAGAAGAAGATGCTCCCCGTACTTATGCAAGAGTGATGAAATTTTTTGTGATCGCTTCCTGCTTTATGTTTCTTTTTATCAGTTTGTATATCGATGTGTTCCGCTGGTTCTTTATTGCTGTTCATAAACCGGCATGGGTGGAAGGGTTGTATATTGTCCCGCTATTGGCATTGGGAAATGTTTTCCTCGGCATTTATTATAACCTCAGCATCTGGTACAAACTGAAAAATAAGAATATGCTGGGCGCCCTGATCACCATTGCCGGCGCTATCATCACCATTGTGCTTAATATTCTGCTGATACCAAAATATCATTATCTCGGTGCTGCCATTGCCACCTTCTCTTGTTATTTATTTATGATGATAGTAAGTTATGTGTTGGGGCAGAAATATTACCCAGTGCCTTATGCCAAAACAAAACTTATTGCTTACCTCGTATTGGTAGTCCTTATTTTCGGGGCGCATTGGGGGATGGTTTACCTATGGCCAAATCGCTGGTTCAATCTTGGCACTGCAACGCTGCTCCTGCTGTTGTTTACGTTGTTTGTTGGCAAAATTGAAAAAAAGGAGTTGGCGAAGTTGCCGTTGATAGGGAGGCTTTTTAAACTGAAAATCACTTAATGCAGTTTTTACGGCGATTGCTACAAACCTATACACAAACTTGTCTGATAAATCATCTTTAAATTGTGGAGAAGAAACAGCAGTAAAGAAATCATCTCTATTTGATTACATCAGCAAAAACCAACAACCTGAATGATAAGCTTCTTGATTACAGAAAATTTGCAAGTAAACAGATCATAAAACCGATTCAAAGCCTCTCATTGCCGTGGGTTTCCTATTTCAATCCAGACATGATAACCATCACGGGTTGTTTCCATAATTACACTGACTCCTCCAGCCATATCTTGAAATGATGTTTCAACCCTGTCACCCTTCGATTCAGTTAAGGGTTCCGGCCAGCAGTATGACATAAGATCCACAGCCATGTCAAAAACAACTTTGGAATGAATGTAATTCGGCGATATCCCATAATCATAGTAAGCTTTGCTATTATCCAGCTCGAAAATCAATTTTGCCATCGGGAGTTCATAATCACTCTGCTTTCTCCGTTTAGAAGTTTCCCAATGAGCATATAGCCGTCTGATTATAAAACAAAAATCAAATTTCCTGGTATCCGTTATCCGATCGAAATTGTAATCACCATTCCACCAACCCATTTCAACATGATCCGTATAAGTTCGCTTTCCTATTCCATATCCCCACTCACCTTCATGTTTTACACCATTTGCCCAGGTTTTGATCCCCCAACTCCAGGGTTCATTTTCAAGAAACATACCTTCATATTTATCGCCATTCACCCAATAATAAGTTCCATCTCCGCTTTGTTTACCGTTTTTGAAGTCTCCTTCATATCTGTCTCCATTAGCATATCGCATTACGCCATAACCGTCAATACAATTTCCTGAGATGCATGTTTGTGCATTTGCGGTATATGAAAAGGCTATTAAAATTCCTATTAAGATATTTTTCATGCCATTTTGTTTTAGTTTAGTAGAAACAAGCTAGATATTGTAGATATATCACAATATTTTGACGATATTAATCTTTTACGCAACGAACAGACATACCATATCCCTTCAAGTTGCCAAATCTACCAACCCACCCGTTATATGCACGCAAATCAAAAGACAAGGCAACATTATTCCCAGTTTCTTCACTAGTCCACCAATAGCCAGAACTGCCAATCATAATAAATGAACCAAGGCTACTTCTGTGCCCTCCGGGAAGAGCAGTAAAACTACTTTCATTTGTACCATTATTATGATCGTCCCAACCACTATTTTTTTTCAATCCTAGTCCAGCCATTTTTTCTCCGCCATAAATATTAACCAAGTAATCCCATTCTTCCATAGTTGACACATGCCAACCTACGGGTGCTAATCCTCTTGGATCATTTACTGCATACCAATTATATAACTTGCCGTATTTCTTGTCATTTTCCAAATCGTTACCATAATAACACCATGCTGGTTTTCCATCTATACCCGCCTGCACCCATTCCTCTTGAGTCCTGACTTGCGTAATAGGATCTCCATTTCTAAAAATCGATACATCCAGATTTCTATCCATCCATTCTTTATTGCCAATTTTTATTGTATTAAATAATGAAGTGTTATTATCTTCTGCAACATCGTTAACCCAAAGGCCCTCATATACATTCCCATTAGGCCAATAATATTTCCCTTTCCCATTACGTTTGTCGTCCACAAAGTATCCTTCAAATCTCTGTCCGCTAATGAAATGATCTTTTCCGGGGCCATTTCTACGACCATTGACGTAAATTCCTTCCACCCAATTCCCGTTTGTCCAATAATATTTGCCTTTCCCTTGCCTTACATCATTTACAAATTCTCCGATATACATTTCCCCGACAGCGAAAGTGTCTTTCCCAAATCCATTTCTTTTGTTATTAGCCCACATGCCATCATAATAGCCTCCATTCCCATAATCCATTTTACCCTTTCCGCTTCTCATGCCATTTATCCAATTTCCTTCATATTTATGCCCATTCGAATATTGAAAAACACCAAATCCATTTTTGCAATCTCCTGAAAGGCATTGTGCAAATAAGTTTATATCGTATGTAAATAGAATGCTAATCATACAACAGAAACTTATTTGATTTGTCAAAATTTTAAAAACTCTTGCCATTTAAACTTGATTTTATATTATTTTCTGATAAGAAAAAATATACCGCTGCACATATCACTTGTAAAACAAATTATCGCTTCGCCATTGTCATAAAAGCCAATTTGTCCCATACTACCGGCATAATACTTTTTTGCATTTGTCAATAAGCAATTAATTGGTGTATTGGCAGATTTTGTTACTCTGGTTTCAATAGATCCATGTCCTCCACGAAAATAATTACCACTGCTTTCTTTAAACACTCCATAAACAGCGGCTCTTGGAGGTCGTTCCAAACTAATTTTGATAATGGCGATTAAATTACCTCCAACTGAATAATTAAACTCCGCATAGATAGTTTCATCTGTAACCGTAAACTGTATATTTTGAGCTATAAGTATCGAATTGTTTTGAACAAACGGATAGGAATTACTATAACCTGCTGGCTTATTAGTTGATGTAAAATAAGCTTTCCAAGTTCCTGCCAGTTCTTTTCTTTCAAACATTGACCTGTCTTTCATCCATTCTTCTTTGTTTGGATAATAACCGATAGGTCTGTCATATGCAAAATCCCCACTATAAATAAGACTACTAATATCATCATCATGATTTCTGTGACACCCTCCTTTTCCACTTTTAACCCCGTTTTCCCAATCTCCAACATAATATTTACATCCCGGGCAATTGGGAACGTAGAGACGGGCTGTATATAATGATCCATAACCATGTCTCTTACCATTTTTAAAATATCCATCGTATTCATCGCCATTAGTGTATGTCATAATACCACGGCCATGCTGTTCTCCATTTAGCCATTCGCCATCATACTTATTACCTGAAGCCCAATAATAAACTCCCTGGCCATTTCTTTTTCCTTCTAAAAATTGTCCTTCATAGCGATCACCGCCATCATATTTAAAAACACCTCGCCCATCTTCACAATTTCCAGAAATACATTGGGCATTTAAATTATTAATACATGTACATAACAAAACCGTATATGTTTTTATCAAGAAAATCTTTTTCATTCTTTTTGTTTTGTCAAAAATAAATTTGACAATACCGTAATAAATACAACAGCTATGGCATTTTTATCTACCGTGTTCACGGTATATCAATAAATAAGAAGGAATAGAAATTTACTTGATGAAACCTTTGCTGTAAGCAAACTTGATGAGCCCGGCCAGGCTATGGGTATTGGTCTTCTGCATGATATTCTTGCGGTGTGTTTCCACCGTGCGATGGCTGATATGCAGTGCAGAGGCAATTTTATCGTTTTTATATTCTTTCACAAGCAAGTCAAATACTTCCTGTTCCCTGCCGGTCAGACGGATTGTTTCCTTTTTCTGCTTTTGTGCAACTTCATTAATAATAATTTGTTCCACATCTTCGCTGAAATAATAACGGCCCGCCCATACTCTTTTAATGGCTTCTATTAATTCCTGCTGGCCGGAGTTTTTCAACAGATAACCTGACACACCAATATGAACCAGCTCCGAGATAATTTCTTTGTCATTATAGGTGGTCAGCATAATGATCTTTATTCCCGGTTTTCTTTGTTTTAACAACCGGGCAGTTTCCAATCCGTCCAGTTTGGGCATATTAATATCCAGCAGGCAGATATCATAATCGTTTTTCTCTGTCAGTTCAAGCACTTCATAACCGTTGCCGGCAGTGCCTGCCACTATGAAGGAATCTACTGATTGCAACAGGCCCACGATGCCTTCCAGCAATATCCGGTGATCATCTGCTATCAGCAATCTGATTTTTTTCATTTTTGCAAAGTTATAGTTGTGACCGGTTTTGGTTCTACCGCCGTCATGGTATTTTAATATCGCTGTTATACGGTATATCAATAATGGTGACCGTACCCTTTCCTGCCCGGGAATCAACTTCAATGGTCCCGTTCAGGTAACTTACTCTTGATTCTATATTTCCCAGCCCGATACCCTTTTTTTCGTTCACCGCTTTCTTGTATTCAAAACCCTTCCCGTTGTCTTCCACGGTGATATTGATGTACCCGGGATATCTTATCAGTTGCACAATGGCTTTTGTTGCTTCTGCATGTTTTACAATATTATTCAACAGCTCCAGTATGATCCGGTAAATACTTATCTCTGTTGATTCTTCCAGCCTTTTATCTTCCCCTGAGTCCATGCCGTGTGTCTCCAGTTCAACAATAAGGCCCGTATGAGATGATATTCTTTCTGTAACATTGTTCAGCGCTGCTATGAGCCCAAGCTTGGAAAGTGTGGCGGGCATGATATTATGAGAAACATTTCGCAGCTCGGCTGAAGCTTCATCCAGCAAGGAAAGGGTGGCCTGATATTTTTCCATTTGTACTCCTGTCAGCAAATCTTTATCCCCGTTGAGGGATGATAATTTTAATTTGGCCGCTGATAATACAGAGCCAAGTCCATCATGCAGGTCTTCTGCAATTCGTTTTCTTTCTTTTTCCTGGGCAGAATCAGCCAGGTTGAACATTTCATTCTGCTGCCTGTTCAGTTGCTCCTGGTAAAGCATTCGCTGTTTGTTTCTTCGCCTGTTATAAAACATGATGACCATTAATATAGTGAGTACTGCAATACCGATGATAATATTCCGCCATGATTGCTGGCGGGATATCCGTGCATCCTGAGCTCTTTTATTTCTTTCTACCCTAAGATCTGCTTCACGCATCAAAATATCCCGCCGGCTGCTTTCATCCTGGATACTGTCTTTTAGTTTTGTAAAAAATTGCTGGTATAGATAAGCGCTGTCAAAATTTTTCTTCGTGGCGAATGACAGGGATAATTGCTCGTAAGCGTCTCTTAAATTTTCCTGGTGCTTTATACTGTCCGCAATTTTCAATCCAATTCTTGAATAAAATAATGCGCTGTCAGGTTTATTCAGCCTGTTATAAATTTCTCCTGTATTTATATAATAAGAGGAAACATCATAGAGATTTCCATGAAATTCATTTACAGGTTTATAGCTGATCCTGATAGCTTGTAAATCATACTTCAATGCTACAGGGTAGTCTTTCATCAATTTATAAACCTCCGCAAGTTTATTATAACAGTATGCTGTTCGCTCTGTTAAACCAAACAAAATTGAGGAAGAAGCATTTTTTTTGTAATTATCAAGGGCTTTATGGATAAAAGATATTGCCTTAGGCAAATCACTTTGTTTTGTTATATAAAGATCAGCCAGGTTAAGTAAAGCCTTTGCTTCTTCTACAAAATTATTTATTTGTCTTGCAAGATCAAGTTCCTTTGAATAATATTTTTCGGATAACTCAAAATTCTTCTGCTTCATCATAATATAACCCAACACATTGTTATAATGAATCATCATGTCTGTGTCGTTGATTCTTTCTGCATTTGCCAGTCCTGTCGTGGAAATATTCATTGCCCCTTCGTAATCGCCGGTATGAAAACAAATATTATTAATAAATATCCGGTGATGATGAAGTTCCTCATACTCAAAACCGTTTTTTAGTGAGATATCAAGGGCTTTTAAGCTCCATTTTTTCGCATTAACATAATCATGTTTTGACATAAACTCCTGGGCCGTCCTGACACAGGCATACATAAGTATATAATCCTGTTTCTTTGACCCCAATAATCGCAACACATGTTTTGAAAAAGAAATTGTTCCATTGGGACCGATCAAATAACCATCATGATCCGGTAATGCACAGGAAGGCTTGAGAGTTGCTTTACCAGTTTGGATAAAATAAGGAAGGGAATCAATAAGTTTGGAGATAGAAATGATATCTTTCTCCGGCGGTTGTAAACTATCTGTTTGTGCCAGCAAATAATGGCAGTTGGATAAAACTAAAAAGAAAAGTGACAAAAAAAGTTTCATACTTTTTTTGGATTGACTGCTTTAAGGTACAAAAAGCGAATCAATGCAACTTCACAAAAGGAATATTCGACCTCTCCCCAAACCCCTCTCCGGGGAGCGGGGCTTAACGACTCGGCTAATATAACTTCACAAACGGGTTATTCATCTTCTCAAACCCCACTGTCGTCACCGGCCCATGGCCCGAATAAACCTTTGTGTCATCCGGCAAGGTGAAGAATTGGGTCTGGATACTGTTGACCAGTGTATCAAAATCCCCGCCGGGCAGGTCGGTTCTTCCCACACTGCAGTTAAAAAGCACATCGCCGCCGATTATAAAACCGCCGGGCTGGTGATAAAAGGCAATACTGCCGGGGGAATGACCGGGGACAAACCGGATCTCCATCTCTTCCTCCCCGATCTTAATAATATTACCCTCTTTCAAATAAACCAAGGGCCCCTCATAAGGGTCGAAAGGAAGTTGCCAAAGCTGGCCGGCCTGGGAGGCAAAGTCAAGCACCGGTTTTTCCTTTTGATGCAGGTGCAGGCTCAGGCCCCAGGTGTCGTAAACGAATTTGTTGCCGAAAACATGATCAAGATGACAATGCGTATTGAGCAGCAAAACCGGCTCCAGGCCTGTCTTTTCAATGCCCGTTTTTAACTCCTCCCGTTCTTCCGGAAAATAACAGCCCGGATCAATAATGCAACACTGCCCCTTTTCGTTGTACAAAACATAGGTATTCTCCTGCACGGGACTAAATGTAAATGACTTAATGCTTAACATGGATGGTTTTCCGTAATTTTATTTCAGAACCAGGACATGATGGTTTTGAGGAAATAAAGATAATTAAAACCTCACCCTGTCAAGACCCTGATTTTCGGAGCTCCGATTCCCTCTCCCCCGGGAGAGGGGTGCAGAGTCTCAGATATAAATGAAGCATGTTGGGGAGAGGTTGCCGAGCAGCGAACAGAACGATGAAGAGTGCGACGCAACAGACGATGATCTGTGTTCATGTCGCTGGCAAAAAAAATAAAGATCAGAAACAGTAAAGAGTTTATGAAGAAACTAACAAGCCTGATGATGACCTGCCTTTCGGTTTTCCTGTATATGGAAACGGCGGCACAAGTGAGCACCGTTGAATTTGGAAAGAACCGGGTGCAATACCAGAAATTCAAATGGAAATATTACCAGACAGAAAATTTCAACAGCTACTTCAGCCAGGATGGGCTTGGCCTGGGAAAATATGTGGCGCAGATAGCCGAAGAAGAACTTCCGTCGATTGAAGAGTTTGTGGAATACGGTTTGCAGCGCCGGGCCAACATTGTTATCTATAACAATTTCGATGAAATGCAGCAGTCCAATATCGGGCTGGGCATCGACTGGCAGAACACCGGCGGGGTGACCAAACTGGTGAACAATAAAATGATCGTTTACTTCGATGGCAACCATGATAACCTGCGCCGCCAGATCCGGCAGGGCATTGCAAAAATTTTAGTGGATAACGTTTTGTTTGGCGATGACCTCGGCGAATTTGCCGCCAACCAGGCCCTGCTTGATCTTCCCAAATGGCTCACGGATGGTTATATCGAATATGCCGCAGAAAACTGGAGCCCTTCTCTCGATGATGATCTTCGCGGCGTGATGCTGGGAGGCAACTACAATAATTTTTACCAGTTCGCTTTTGTCAAACCATTACTGGCCGGGCATGCTTTCTGGAAATACATTGCAGATAAGTACGGGAAAAGCAAAACCACGTATTTCCTATACCTGGCCCGCATCTACCGCAACCTGAACAATGCATCCAATAAAATAGCCAAAAAGAAATTCAAGACCCTGCTGCAGGATTTTATGAATGAAGTACCCCAGCAATATTATAAAGATATCCGGGGCCGGCGCAATTCACCCAAAGGACAGCTATCGGTAAGTGAAGAGATCGGCAAGAAAGATTTTATCCGCTTCAATGCCAATCCCCTTCCCCGCAATTATACCTATGCGGTTGTAGAATTTAAGCAGGGCCGCTACGAAGTGGTGCTGCTCGAAAATTTTGTGAACAGGAAAGTGCTGCTGAAACTGGGTGTCCGTTCCAGGGAAAAAGAAATGCACCCGAATTACCCGCTGCTGGCCTGGGATGGCAAGGGAACCCGGCTGGCGGTTTTGTATAATGACGAAGGCAAAACAAAATTCTTTGTTTATGACCTGGTGAACCGCAACAAACTCTGGAAACAGGAATGGAAAATGTTTGACCAGGTACAGGATATGAAATACATGCTGGATGCCAACACACTTTTATTAAGCGCCGTGCGAAGCGGGCAGACAGATATCTATGTTTATAAAATAGACAAACAAACATTTGAACAGGTGACCAATGATGTGTATGATGATCTCGATCCTTCCTTTGTAGCTTTTCCCAATAAGACCGGCATCCTGTATGCGAGCAACCGCCCCTCGGCCGAAGCTGCCACCAGCGATGATTCACTGCCGGGTAAACATTATAATATTTACCTGGTGGATAACTGGAATAAATCCGAATTCAAACAAATTTCCAAGCTCAGCGACCTGAAACACGGCAATGCCCGCTTTCCATCACAATACAATCAATCGCATTTCACATTTGTCAGTGATGAAAACGGGGTAAATAACCGGTATGCGGGATTCTTCAGAACAGAAAGGGCCGGCCTGGATACATTGATTTTCGTCGGTGACGAAGTGCTGCGCAATCCGCCGAAAAAAGATGTGGACAGTTTATTGAAAGAATGGAAAAAAACGGATATTGATTCGGTGGGCTATGTTTCCATCACCAATGATTCATCCTATGTTTTCCCGCTTACCAATTACCAGAGCAGCCTGCTCGAAACAAGAACCGCCGGTGATAACCAGCAGGTGAGTGAAGTGGTGAAACTGGGAGATATTAAGTTATTGTATCGCCTGCGGGTGGATGAAAACACCCTGCGCCGCCGCAATGTAACGGCAAGGCCGACTGAATACATCAAAAAAGTGATTGAAGAAGAAAAGAAAGCCGCCAATAAGGTCACAACCTACCAACCCAAAACAGATACCCTCACCAAAAAACAAAACGATTTCTTCAACAGCGGGTTCAATGAAGAAAAAACCGACAGCAGCAAACTGGGCAATGTGATCCCATCGGATATCATCACCAAAGAATCGGTATTGAAAAAAGCAAAAGTGTATGAATACCGCCCGCCGAAATTTTTTAATGATTACCTGGTCAGCGGTTTTAATAATAATGTATTGGTGAGCCGTTTTCAGCCTTATGGCGGACCGCCCAGTGAAGCCATTCAAATGAGTAACGGGGATCCATTGAACGGGATCATACGGGTAGGGACATCCGATTTATTTGAGGACTGGAAATTTGCCGGCGGTTTCCGCATCAGTCCCGACCTGAAAAACAATGAATATGTTTTTACCTCGCAGTACCTGAAAAAAAGAATTGATTACGGGTTCACTTATTACCGCAATGTCGTCAAAGGCACCCTTACTTTTGCTGCCGCCCCAAACACCAGTTACCTGTTTAAAGAAATTTCAAACCTGTACCAGGCCACTGTCACATATCCGTTCAACAGGATTCAAAGCCTCCGGCTGAACCTGGCCATGCGCCGCGATAAAGATGTCATACTGACCAATAAGAACCAGCCACAAACCCTGGAAATTCCCGACACAAAAATTTCAACGGCCCTGGCTCATCTTGAATATATACATGATGATGTTATTAATCCTGCCACCAATATCTGGGTGGGGTTGCGCTGGAAAGTGTATTCCGATGTGAATGCCGAAGTGAGTTATAAATTCGGCACTCAAAAAAACCAGGAACATCCGATAACGATGAATGTTGGGTTTGATGCCAGACACTATCTTCCCATCTACCGCAATATCATCTGGGCGGTGCGTGCGGCCGGAGATTTCTCCTGGGGCAAGCAAAAACTGATTTATTTCCTGGGTGGGGTCGACAACTGGCTGACCTTTGGAAAGAACCAGCGTGATGACGGAACATACCGTTACCTGAATCCATCCAATATACCCGACCCCAATACCACTTATGCGTTTCAATCACTGGCTGTGAACCTGAGGGGATTCCTTCAGAATACCGCGAACGGGAACAATGCCCTGGTGATAAACAGCGAAGTGAGAGCACCGGTATTTTCTTCTTTCTTTAATAAACCTATCAACAATGCCTTCCTGAGAAATTTCCAGGTCGTTCAGTTTATTGATCTTGGTACGGCATGGAATGGCCAATATAAAAAAATAGCAAGACCTTCCGTCACTTATACAGCTCCCGGAAATCCTATCGCGGTAAAAGTAAAAGCGGGGGGCATCGGTCCTTTTGCCGGTGGTTATGGATTCGGAGCGCGGAGTACCTTACTGGGATATTTCCTCCGCTTTGATGCAGCCTGGGATATGAGCGGATTCTTCCGGGGCAAACCGAAATATTATTTTGCGATGGGGTTGGATTTTTAGGTAAGGCAATTCAACAAAGAGATACAGAGATTTGGAGTTACACAGAGAGAATACAATTGGAAATTACCCCGTGTAACTCTGTGTTGAAAATGTTTTTGAGAAAGCCTATTCTACTTTGCAATAATGAATGTTTCGCCAAGTTTCTTAATGGTGAAATAAATCAGGGTCATAAATACCGAATAACACAACGTCATTCCCCATGCATATTCATTGGCAAAGGGATGAATGACCATATCCAGGATCTCTCCTGCCAGCGAAAAGGGATCGGCAATGATATCCCAGCTATTGTAACGCAAAAAACGGCCGATATAGATCCCGAAAGCGCAAAGCCACATCACTATGAATACCATCAGGACGGAGAATTGTTTTCCCCGCATTAATGTGATCAGCGTTTCAACTCTCCGAAGTGAAATGATACCGCAGAGGATCCCGTTCCAGGCAAATGAAAAGATCAGCAGGAGGTCAAACCATTTGGGTGCCGTGCGTATCCGGGTAAAATGGACCAGGTCGGTGATGATGTAGAATGAATTCGGGATAAATAAAAGCCAAACGGCCAAAGCCATAAGGAATTTTACTTTGCTTTCGATGATGCGCAGATCACTGGTCATCCACCTCGTGATCCAGTAAGGAACAAAGGCGAGAAATAAATTCCAGGGAAGAAAAAAATATTCCGGTGAACCTGTCATGGCCATCCGGCCAAACAAGAGCAGGCAACTGAATGCCGAAGAAGCCATGAGCCATGCATGTATGGATCCTGAAAGCGGGAAATTCCCGGAACGGAAAGATGAACGCCAAACCATAAAATTATTTTTGGAATAAAAACAATACAACCAATGATTGAAGCTGTCATGGCAGCCAGCAATACGGCCGCTGCACCAAGGTCTTTGATCGTTTTGATCTTTACATTTTTTTCTGTTGAAATAAAATCCATTATTTTTTCAATGGCCGTGTTGAATAGCTCGCTGACCCAGACAAATCCAACAGCGAAAGTCAGTGCAATTGCTTCGGAACGGGATACATATAAACCGGCAGCGAGGAATATAACAACGGCGGTTCCCAACAAGTGGATCCATGCATTATGCTGGCTGCTGAAAAAATCTTTCATGCCGGCAAAAGCATAACCAAAACTTTTGAACCGCGCCTTTACAGAAAATTTTGAACGATCTTGTTCTGTTTTTCCTTTTTGACCCATTTTTAACTCGTTTTCTCCGCCACCCATTTCCACCAGAAAGCCGTGCAGGTGCCGTATACAAATATTTCATAAAGGTCATCGGTTACAGAATGACCATTGCGGATAACGGCTATGCAAACCGGAATCATAAAAATGATGGCCAATAAAGTGATGATATATCCCGCCGGGTGAACCGGGAGATAGATCCAGCCAAACGATTTGAACCAAATTGTTTTCATGTTGTTATTTATTTAATATGAAATGATGATCGGGCTTTTTCTGTCATGAATTCAAATACGGGTTCAGCAAATAATTCCCTGATCCTGTTCCTTGACTGAAAGAGACTGATCCAGCCAGCCATGACAGCCCCCACCGGAAACAACAGGAACATTCCTGATTGCCATATCCTGCTTTCAACGTTTAAAACTTCCAGCATCTGGAATGCAAAAAGCACAGATACAACGATCCCCGCAAACAATACCGTAAACTGAACCCCGAAACTAATTGACCGGCGTACTATCAATAAGTAAATGATCGTAAACATAATCCAGGCAAACCAGCCGTAGAACAGTACATAAACAAGGGAAATAAAATACATGACCGGCAACATCAGCGCAGGAATTGTGACAAGGGCATAAAGACCGATGGCTCTCGCGTAAATAATAAAAGGTATTTTCATAATTATTTGATTAAAATTTACCAATGTAATTTTCTTGAGAAATACATCACAACAGCCAGGGTGATGAAAAGACCGATGCTGCCGAGCAGCAAGGAATAATCCTGTAACTGGAGCAGGCTGAAAATATAGGAATAGATGAGCACCAGGACCAGCGATAAAACCGTGGTGGCTCTCCCGGATTGCAATACACTTTTTACGAACCAGGCGATCAGTCCGATGGTTGCCAGGGATGCGATCCCGTACGCTGTATTAAAACCGGTGTATTCCGAAATGGAAAGCAGCAGCGTATAAAATAGAATGAGTGCCAGACCGATCAGCCCGTACTGAAATGGATGAACAGATTTTTTATGCGCCGTCTCGATCAGGAAAAACGCGGTGAACGTAAGCAATATACAGAGCAATGCATATTTTACGGTACGCAGGGTTTTCTGGTAACCATTCACCGGGATAAAAAGATTGACACCAAAAGAAGATTGGGCCACCGAAGAACCAGGGCCGGCTATTTTGTAATTACTTCTTATTGCCTGTTCCGTTTCAGATGCGGTGGGTTCAACCGGGAAGTAATAATCGAAGCGGAATGCATCATCCACCCATTGCTGGGGAAAATTTCTTTTATGGGTCATGCTTTTCCAGGTAGCGGTAAACCCGTTATTGTTTATTTCCGTTTTTTGCGGAAGCATGCTGCCGGTAAAACTGGGATCCTGCCAGGAGGAACTGATATTTACGGTTGTGGATTTTCCGACAGGTGTAAAAAATAATTGTTCTGAACCGTTGATATCGATCACCGCCGAGAACTGAACATTCTTCAGACCATCGGCAGAATCGATCTTCAGCGGAGCGATCATGCCTTCAGCATTTTCAGCTGGCGGCGACAATTCAAGCAGGCTGTCATTCCAGGTCAGTTGCACCTGGTCATTCAACCCTTTATTATCGGCGACAGAGATCCTGGCAAATGCTTCACTCCAGATGATCTTATCGGCAGGAATATTCAATTTTTCAAAAGCGGGGGAAGCAAACGATCCTTTTACATGGATCTTTGAATCATACAGCATCACTTTGTAAATGCCCCTGTGTTTTTCTTTCGGGTTGATGGTGGCATTTATCGTCAGTTCATCAGGAAGGAAATAGGCAATATGTTTGGTGGTGTATGCCCGGTGTGCGGTATCCTCAACGGTTTGCCAGAAAGGAACACCAATAACCGGCCCGATCATATTCTGGGGGCCCGCCCATTTCCCCGAGATCTCACGGGCCGCTTCGACCTGGCGTTTCTCCCGTTCAAAGATCAGGCTCTTCACATAAAGCACCGGGACAAGCAGGAGTAAAGCGATCACACCGATGATCCCACCTTTAATGATCCATTTACTTTTGTTCCAGGCTGTTTTCACTGTTTGTTGTAAGGTTGCTTCCATATATATTTATTGATTTTCATGATCGTTTTGTTCAAGCCAGTTGATCTTCCGCATGCAAAGGAAGAGTGTTGCAAATCCTCCAATTCCAAATGAACAATCCACCAACCGCCACCAGCAAGGTATTCCCCGGAAATGCCCGGCGATCAATGCAAAGGGAATGATCAGCAGGCAGGCGATCATTCCGAATTCAATGACCCATTTATTTTTTACGGGATCCCGGTAGGGTCCGATGAATAAGATGGCCAGTACAAAATGGGCAAAAGCGAGCCAGTCGTACCCGTAAAACAGGAAAGGATAATGCTCATCCATGGCATGGATACCATCCTGAACTTTTTCCATCCAGGGTTGGATAAAGCCGACATCCTCTGTCATCCTGTATAAAAAATCCGCTTCGGATCGAACGGGAATGGCCGTGAGCCCGCTGAAAAATAAAGCGAGCATAAAAAAGAGAAGCCATTTCCGGATGATCTGTTTGTCTTTGTTCATAAAAAGTACTTTGTATTTCAAAGTGAAAGCATAAAAAAAATTATTTCATTCCTTTGATCATGGATTCCAGCGCCGTGATATGTTCCTGGAATGCTTTCTCACCGGCCCGGGTAATGGCGTAGGTAGTATTGGTTTTCCTTCCCACAAATCCTTTATGGACCTTGATATAACCATTCTCCTCCAGGTTCACCAAATGGGTGGCCAGGTTACCATCCGTTACCTCCAGCATCTGTTTCAGGTCATTAAAACTGATCTCGTCATTCACCATGAGGATACTCATCACCCCCAGGCGAATGCGGCTTTCAAAAATTTTATTTAACCCATTGATCGGATTCTTCATGCCCCTGTTCCGCTGCGGCGGAAAATTTTGATTAATTTACTTAAACTCACAATTCCTTTTTGCTTTACGATTATTTTCTTTCATATTTGATCCACATGATCGCACCGTAAAAAATATGTAAAACACCAAAGCCTGCCGCCCAGAAATACAATCCATACCCGATAAACAGCATATTGATCAGTCCCAGTATAATTTCACAATAACCCAGGTAGCGTATATCAGATAAAGTGTACTTGCTGGCATTCACAAGAGCCAGGCCATAAAAAATAAGGCTCGAAGGAGCCACAAATCTCCATTCATCATACCGAAGCATAGCCAGTATGAAAGCGGCACCTGCCGCAAGCGGAACCAGCATATTCCAAAGCAATCTTTTCGATGTGTGATCCCATAGAGACAATCCCTGCTGTTTTGTCCTTTGCCAGGTGAAATAAAATGAAGATGCACAGGCTGCAAAAAAAACGATAAGGGCCAGGCCGGCCAGCTTGATCTTTAACCCGCTGAATTCATCCCCGGAAAATAGTCCCCGGCTATTGTAACTTCCATAATAACCATCCAAAATTTTCCAACCTATCCATGCTCCCGCAAGGGCACATACTCCTGCTGCGATCCCGCTCAACCCGCTCAGGCTGATGAACCGGCTGCTGCGCTCCATGATCTGTTTGATATCTTTTAGTGTCTCGGCTGGTTGTAGATTTTTTTCTTCCATAAAAAGCACTTTGTATTGCAAAGTAAATGATCGGCTTATTAATTTCCAAATTATTTTTCCCGATCATCCTGCCAGGTATCAACTGAAACCCCATCCGCATCATATGAAAAGGCATTCGTGCCAAAATACCTGCAGAATTAAACTTCCTTTTGTATTTTTAGCGGATGTTTAACGCGGTGGCGCTATATAAACCTTTGCTGACAACCGGCCTCTTCCTTGCCGTCTTGTTTGCTTCGGCACAGCAAAAGGTCCTCCGCGGTGTGATAAAAGATGCACACAGCGAAGAACCCATTCCCTTTGCTTCCGTTCAATTTAAGCACACCACCGTTGGCAAACAGGCCGATTCTTCCGGCAGCTTTTCCCTGCAGCTTTCTGCCTGGCCTTCCGATACACTGGAGATCTCCTGCGTGGGATACCAGCCTTTTTTTATTGTGATCAACAAAAACAAAGATTCCATCTGGGCCGGAGTCATGCTGGAAAGAGGGACATTCAATGATGGCGCATCCGTGAAAGTTAAAGTGAATAAAGGGTTGCTGCTCTGGCGAAAGATCGTTCAGCATAAGCCCGGCAATGACCGTTTTCGCTTTGATAATTTCTCTTACGAACTGAACAACAAACTGGAGCTGGATCTTAAAAATATCAATTTCGAAAAATTCGGCAAATTCAAGCCCCTCCGCCCGATCAGCAACCTGATCAACCAGAATATTGATACGGCAGAGGGGTTGAAATACCTTCCTGCATTTCTTACCGAAACCATCTCCGATTATTTTTACCAGGAAAAACCATTGAGGAGAAGGGAGATCATCAAAGCGGTAAACCCCTATGGATTGAAAAATGAAAGCGCCATCAAATTCCTGGGAGGCATGGACCAGGTCGTAAATATTTACAACAATTTCATGACCGTTTTTGACAAACAGTTCATTGGCCCCCTGAGTGATAACGGAGATTTTTATTACAACTACCGGGTCGTCGATACCCAGTTGATCAATAACCGCCGCTTCTTTCATCTTGTTTTCACCCCGAGACGTACGGGCAGCGATACTTTTGAAGGAGATTGCTGGGTACAGGCAGGGAGTTTCGCCATTCAAAAAATGAACCTGCGCCTCGGCAAGGAAGCCAATGTAAATTTTCTGGAGAACATGAGCCTGATCCAGGAATATGCATTGATCAATGATTCAACCTGGTTCCTGTCGAAAGATAAATTTGTAGCCGAAATATCCCCGGCCGGAAAAGACAAACCGGGATTTATAGGCCGCAAAACAACAACCTATAGAAACGTTGTTGTCAATGATACTTCGGTCACCAATGAACTCCGCAAAAACAAGATCCAGGATGAAGTCATTACATTGCCCGGAGCCGATAAAAAAGATCATTCATACTGGATAGAATCCCGTCACGAAGTGCTGACTAAAACAGAAAGCGGTATCATTAAAATGATCGATACGCTCACCCGGGCCCCGGTGTTTCAGCAATTCACCAAAACAATAGGATTTATCGGAACAGGTTACCGCGATATCGGCAATTACGAGATCGGTCCCTGGTACAACTGGATCACCTCTAATGGTTGGGAAGGATTCCGGCTGCGTTTTGATATCGGCACCAATAAATACTTTGATAAAAAATTCAAATTCCACACTTACCTCGCTTATGGTTTCGGCGATAAAAAATTGAAAGGGCTGGGAGAAATATTTTACCTGCCTAAAAAAGATCCCAGGATGTATTTCTATGGTTCTTACAAAAACGATCTCGACTTTGGCCAGAATTATTTCGGGGAAGTGACTTCGGATAATTTTTTCGCCCTGGCCGTGCGCAAGAATAATGTCCCGGTGAAAAATATCAAGGTCAATGAAAAAAGATTTGAATTTTTCAAAGAACTGACACCCTGGTTATCGAACCAGCTCGCCATCACCCATACGGCTACATTGCCACTGCGAAACCTGCTTCCGCTGGATTCATTCAGAACATCGCATGGCAACCCGCTCACCAGTTTTGCAGTGTCCCTGCATATCCGCCTGGCCTGGCTCGAACGTTTTCTCGAAAGTCATTTTTACAGAAGCAGTCTCGGGAGTCCTTACCCGATCGGGGAGATCAATATCAGTCACGGTTTCGCCGGCGTTTTTAAAAGCAGCTATAATTATACAAAGATCAATGCCAGTGTTTCCGGTAATTTAAAAGTTCCTCCGTTAGGTAATATCTCCTGGTATGTATTCGGAGGGAAAACCTTTGGCACATTGCCATATACCCTGCTGGATATTGCACCCGGCAATGAACTATACTATTATAATAAGTATGCATTTAACATGATGAACCGCTGGGAATTCGTTCATGATAAATATTCCGGGATCAATATGGAACATAACATAGGCAATGGGATCTTCCGCTGGTTTCCCAAACTCCGATTCCGGCAATTCTGGACCGCCAAAGCTTTATGGGGAAGTATCTCCCCTTCCAACCGGGCGCTTAATTTCAAACAGGGGAATACTTTCCAGTCTTTGGATGGCAAAACCTATCTCGAATTAGGAACCGGCATTGATAATATCCTGCACGTTTTCCGGGTTGATTTTATCTGGCGGGTTCTGCCTTCCACCCTTCCCAAAACCGGTGATAAAACATTTGGTGTGTTTGGAAGTTTCCGGTTTGCATTTTAATCCGGATTCGTTCCCGGTATCGAACAAAGTTTTACTTATCTTACTGACGATAAAATATTTTATTCATGTCCTTACATTATATCCTCGCCCTCGACCAGGGCACCACGAGCAGCCGCAGTTTGTTGTTTGATAAACAGGGAAACATCCTCAGTACAGCGCAAAAAGAATTTAAACAAATATACCCGCAACCGGGCTGGGTGGAACATGATGCCCATGAAATATGGAGTACCCAATTGGGTACGATGACCGAAGCAATGGCCAAAGCAAATATCCAGATGAAACAGGTAGCGGGGATCGGCATCACCAATCAACGGGAAACAACGGTGGTATGGGATCGGAAAACAGGCCGTCCGATTTATAATGCGATTGTATGGCAGGACAGGAGAACCGCTTCTTATTGCGATGAGTTAAAAGCAGCAGGCCATCAGGAAATGATTCAGCAAAAAACCGGTTTGATCATTGACGCCTATTTCTCCGCCACCAAACTGAAATGGATACTGGACAATATACAGGACGCCCGTTCAAAAGCAGCCAGTGGTGAACTGGCTTTTGGTACGATAGACACCTGGCTTACCTGGAAACTCACGAATGGCGAAGTGCATGTTACGGATGTATCAAATGCATCAAGAACCATGTTATTCAATATTCATTCGATGCAATGGGATGAGGAACTTCTGAAATTATTCAACATACCTGCTTCTGTTTTGCCGGAAGTGAAACCGAGCTGTGAAGTTTATGGAAAAAGTGAAGGGATCCCCGTCGCTGGCATCGCCGGCGACCAGCAGGCTGCTTTGTTTGGTCAAATGTGCACACAACCCGGCATGGTAAAAAACACATACGGCACCGGATGTTTTATGCTGATGAATACCGGTGAAAAAGTAATCACATCAAAAAATAATTTATTGACCACCATTGCCTGGCAAATTAATGGCAAGACGGAATATGCACTGGAAGGAAGTGTATTTATCGCCGGGGCCGTTGTACAATGGTTAAGGGATGAATTAAAGATGATCCGCACATCCGCCGAAGTGGAGAAATTAGCAGGGCAGGTAAAAGATGCAGATGGCGTATATATTGTTCCTGCTTTTGCAGGCCTGGGCGCGCCTCACTGGAATCAATATGCAAGAGGATCCGTGTTTGGATTAACACGAGGTAGCAGTCATGCACATATTGCCCGCGCCGCACTGGACAGCATCGCTTATCAAACTTATGATGTGCTGAAAGCCATGGAAGCCGATTCAGGCATACAGATAAAAGAATTAAGAGTGGATGGCGGCGCTACCGTGAATAACCAGTTGATGCAATTCCAGAGCGATATTTTGAATTGCAACGTGGTAAGACCCAGGATCACGGAAACAACTGCCCTGGGTGCTGCCTATTTAGCCGGGCTTGCGGTGGGCTATTGGAAAGATGCAGAAGAAATACAGGAGCAATGGCAGGTGGAAAAATCGTTTGTTCCTGCAATGAACAATAATAAAAGAATGGAGTTTGTGAATGGATGGCAACGGGCAGTGAAAGCGGCTTTAGCATGGGCAAATGGCTGAGAAAAAAAAGACTCAATATTCAATAAACAATATTCAAGTTGAAGATTCCTCATTGAACATTGAATAATCACTATTCAGTCTGAGGTCAATCCTTGAATATTGATTATGGAGTGTTGACATATTGAGTCTTCTTACGAACTACAAATAAGCAAAAAAGTTGGAAAGGAAAAGAATGATAGCACTGTTGGATTCTACTGATGAGTTTGACATTTGTATCATCGGCGGCGGAGCGACGGGATTGGGAACTGCGTTGGATGCGGCTTCAAGAGGATTCAAAACCATTCTGTTTGAGCAGCATGATTTTGCCAAAGGCACTTCTTCCCGCAGCACCAAACTGGTGCATGGCGGTGTACGTTATCTTCAACAGGGAAATATCAAATTAGTGATGGAAGCACTGAGGGAACGGGGCTTGCTGATGAAGAATGCACCGCACCTGGTGCATAACCAGAAATTTGTTGTTCCCAATTATAAATGGTGGGAAAAACCATTCTATGGCATCGGGCTGAAGATCTATGATAAGATGGCGGGTAAGCTCGGATTGGGTCCATCGCAATTTTTATCCAAAGAGGAAATTTTAGAGCTCGCCCCCACTCTCGACCCGGAGGATCTGAAAGGCGGTGTGCTGTACCACGACGGGCAATTTGATGATGCAAGACTGGCCATCAGTATTGCGAAAACCGTCAAGACGCACAATCAAGCATCTGGTGTACTGAATTATTTTCCTGTAACGGGTTTATTGAAATTCAACCATAAAATTTCCGGTGTTTCAGTAAAAGATCATTTCACCGGGAAAGAATACGAGGTAAAAAGCAAAGTGGTCATCAATGCCTCCGGTGTTTTTACGGATACAGTTATGAGAATGGATGAAGGGAGCCATGAAAACATCATTCATCCCAGCCAGGGAATACACCTTGTCGTTGATAAAGAATTTTTGCCCGGTGATACGGCTATCATGATACCCAGGACAGATGATGGACGGGTTTTATTTGCCGTACCCTGGCATGATAAGATCGTATTGGGCACTACCGATACACCGGTTGATTCCGTTTCCGCAGAACCCATACCGTTGCAGGAAGAAATAGAATTTATTTTGACGCATATCGGCCGGTACCTCAGTAAAGATCCCCAACCCGTTGATATAAGAAGTATGTTCGCGGGATTGCGTCCATTGGTAAAAGGTAAATCAAAAAATACGGCCTCATTATCGCGGGATCATTTTATTACGGTGAGCGAAACAGGATTAATCACCATCACGGGGGGCAAATGGACCACCTACCGTAAGATGGCCGAAGATGTGGTGAACATGGCTATAAAGAATTTTCAATTACCGGGTAAACCCTGTATTACAAGAGACCTGAAGCTGAATGGACATGATCAACCCGCCGGACCGTCTGAAATAACTTCGTTAAACCATGATGAGTTAAAAACATGGATCAAAAAATCTATTGAGGAAGAAATGTGCATGACCGTGGAAGATTTTTTATCCCGCAGAACAAGACAACTTTTGCTGAATGCACGGGAGGCCATACGGGCTGCACCGATGGTTGCCCGATTCATGGCAGCAGAAATGAATAAGGATGAGACCTGGGAAAAAAAACAAGTTGATGATTTTATTTTAATAGCCAATCAGTATCTTCCCCAACTAATAAACCAATAAAACTACCGATCATGATGTCAGCATTTCTTGCAGAATTTACCGGCACCACCATCCTTATTATTCTTGGAGCAGGAGTTGTCGCCAACGTTGTATTACATAAAACCAAGGGAAACAACAGCGGATGGATCGTCATTACATTGGGTTGGGGCATGGCTGTCTTTTTGGGTGCCACTGCCTCCCTGGCCATGGGTGGGATGGGACATTTGAATCCTGCGTTCACCATCGCCATGGCGGTGTTTGCCGATTTTGACAGCCAATTAATTTTACCATACATTGGCGGGCAATTTGCCGGAGCCATTGTTGCATCCATTATCATCTTTATTGCTTACAAACAACATTTTGATGAAACAACAGATGCCGATGCGAAACTGGGAGTGTTCTGCACATCACCTGCTATCAGGAATTCAACCTGGAATCTTTTAACGGAGATCATCGGCACATTCATATTGGTGCTTGGCGCATCCTTATTATCCAAACCGGAAAGTAATGCGGGACAGTTGGGAGCATTGCCGGTTGGCTTATTGGTGCTGGCCATTGGTTTATCCCTGGGTGGCCCGACCGGTTATGCAATAAATCCTGCCCGGGACCTCGGTCCCCGCATCGCTCATTTCATTTTACCTATAAAAAATAAAAGAGACAGCGATTGGGGTTATTCATGGATACCTGTATTGGGCCCTGTAATCGGGGCATTGATCGCTGGTTATGTTCTTAAAATGATGTAATAACTTCTGTATGAAAAAAAATATTTTATTAATTCTGGTTGTTTTAATAGTTAATCATATGCAGGCTCAAACTCCTGAAGAACGATTGAAAGAAAAAGGAATTGTTCTTTCAATCCCTTCCCCACCGGTGGCAAATTATGTAAATGCAGTGAGGGTTGGCAACCTGCTGTACCTGGCCGGCAAGGGCCCGTCAAAACCGGATGGATCATACATTATTGGAAAGGTTGGTAAAGATCTGTCCGTTGAACAGGGTTATGAAGCGGCAAGGTTAACGGCCATCAGTCATCTTTCAGTACTGAAAGCAGAACTGGGCAATTTGAATAAAGTAAAACGCATTGTAAAAGTGCTGGGTATGGTAAACTGTACCGATGATTTTAAAGATCAGCCAAAAGTTATCAATGGATATTCTGATTTAATGGTTGAAATTTTCGGTGAGAAAGGAAAACATGCCCGTTCAGCAGTAGGGATGAATGCTTTGCCCATGGGAATTGCCGTGGAAGTGGAAGTGATTGTCGAGATAGAAGATTAGCCGTATTTTATTCCTTTTGCATTTTGATTTGCGGAGGCGGTGTTTCAACTTCCAGCTGTTCTTTTTCAAATTTTTCCAGCATATCCAGGTAGTCTTTTAACAGGATGTCCGTTTTCTTCGGATCGAATTCCTCATCCCAGTGTACACCGGTGGCATCATGACTGCAGGAATAATCTTTTGGATTCAGAGAATATGGTCCCGCCACGCCTAGATAAAATCCTTCGTCATCTGTAAAAGAGATCTTGTATAAATAAAATTTCTGCTGCTGGCCTTTATACATCGTAGTTCGTTCGCCCACATAAGAAAGAACATTTACTTCGTAATCATCCTCATTGGCATATTCAAACAGCTTGCTTTTGCCCAATTCTCTTTGCGAAAGAAAATGTGCCGGGAAAAGATTCAGTTTATTGATTCGTTTCAGTTCTTCATAAAGCCGGTGCCGGTATTCATCCGTACCCGCCAGGGCCAGGATGGTGAGACTGTTACCTGGTTTATTATTCTCCAGCATAGCGATCAGGGTAGCAAAACGGATTTCCATCTGATCGATCTTCGAGAACCTGGTCAGCAGGTTGCCGGATTCCGGTGAATTGATAAAGCCAAGCAGGCGAATCAGATCCGTATAATAATAACTGTTTTCTTTAATGTCATCCTTATTATGATCCAACGCATTTTTGGCTGTCCCGGTAATATATTGTCCATAATCCTGTAACGTTTTTTTATCCAGGAGATTACTATCCAGCAGGGACACCGTAATGCCGCAGATCATTCTCCACATGGATTCATTGCCGGCCAGTTTCAGAACTTCCGGGTACAGGGTCGCTGTCAATTCCAGTGAATCATACAGGGAATGCGGGACATAGGGTTGTTTGCCGAGCGTAACCGGGTATTTTGTCAGGCATTCTTTCAATACAATATAAGATTCGGCCGTCTTAATACCGGATAAAAAGGAAACGACCATTGGTTTTACATATTCATCTTCTGACCGGATGGAAGAATAATTGTTTTTAATGAAACCCGCTGTTGTTCCTGCGCTGTCTAGTTCATTTAATTTGTCGAGGATCTTCCTGTTCAGGTGACCATAAAAGCCGGAATCAAAATCCGGGTAAATTTTGAAAAACATTTTTTGCAGGGCAGGAAGATCTGCCCTGGTAATAGCAAGATAATCCCACCATCTTTTTACATCAAGGGCTGTTTTTTTATCCGCGTTTTCCAGGACTTCTTCCAATGCTTTCATTTTTGTAATGGTCCGGTCTTCCATTGGCTTTTCCTGTAAGATCTTAAACCCATCGAAATAACGGTCGTATTTACCAGGCAGGTCCTGGGCCGCCAGGTGACCGAAGACATCATAGAGTACATTTCCATTCAGGACAAGTTTTACCTTCTTGATTAGATGATTGCCGGGTTTGATGACCTCAAAACTCGCCGTCTTAGTTTGGCCGGATGTCTTTACTGTATACCCTGCAATGGAATCATTCCAGGATGCATATTCCCGGGCTCTCATTCTCAAAAAACCCGTATCGCTTGCATACCATAACCAGCCGGGCAATATTGTTTTATCCACATACATCGTAACGGCAGCAAGTGAATCATACGTAATGAAACGGTTTGCCCCGGGATGAATATCATCATCTTCTTCATTTTCTTTTTCTTTGACCGATACCGGGGAAATCACACTGAAAGATCTGTCAGGAGAAACCATTTCTTTCCATTGGGGGTGTTGATAAGGAAGCAACCTGAATGATCGCATAAACCTTTCCGCCAGCTCTCCCGCATTGCCGGAAGGGTCATATACGGAATAGAGGTAATAACCAAACCCGCCCCTTTCTACGGCGAGAATACTTGTCTCCAGGAATTCTCCTTCCGTCATTCCCTGTAAAGTGAGCTTGTATCCCGGGTAATTATTTATTGTTACAAATGACGAATCCAACAATTTTGAATCTTTGAAATTATCTTTCAGCCTGTTTTTGATCCCGAGGAAATAAGCAGAATCATTTCCCGAGTCATACATTCCTTCTTTCATGGCAGATACCCTGACGCCATAAAAGATCTGCCCCTGCAGATCAAATGCCTGCCAGGTATATATTTTTTTCCCTTCCTCTGATACCACATCGGTGGTCTCTTTTGGTTTCAACGGCATTTCAAACGAAAAAGCCTGCAGCGGTTGATCCATCCTGCTCCATGTTTTTTCACCGGCAACAGGATTGGTGCGGATATTATTGTATGTAAATGACTGAAAGAATTTATCTGTTTCACTTTCATTCAGCACTTTTTCGTTGAAAGCAAACACCGCGTTTATGACGATCCTTTCCAGCCCCGGAATAAAAACCTGCATCCGCATTTCACCCTCATCGGTACTCAGCCTGAATTCCTTCCCCGTAACACCATTAACCGTGATCATTTTATCTTTCACCGTACTGCCCGCTTTCGTATAACGTTGTTTAATTGCATTGAATAAACTGTCGGTTCCCAGTTTTTTTCTTGTTTCGGGTAATTCAATTCCCAATGTCATATACATTTTCATGAAGGCGATATCAAAAAATGTATTGATACCAAGTCCCATGGATTCAAACAAATTCATCATTTCAGCTTCCCCGGGCATCCGGAGTGAATAGCTGCTGTCTTTTATATGAACTGGGTTCCAGCGGGTATCCACCACTTTTGAAATATATTTATCGGGATCCGTTTTTTTGGAAGAAACAACTGGGGTTACGGTAAAACCCCGGCTGCGCAATAACATGATCACGCCGGAATCACCGGGCAGGTGGGCCGCACCCACAGCAAATAATGTACTGCGGATCGCTGAAAGACTGTCCATCCGGCGCGCCATTTTCAGGTTCCGTTTTATCATGATATAATCTTTCTTCCCGTTTTGTTCCCGGTACATGTAGGTGTCAATGGAATCCAGCCGCTGGTTTGAATAAGTTTTTATGAATGTTTCAAGCCCGGTGCGGTAATACTGATCATCAAACAAAGCAAGCTGTATCTTATTTTCAATATCCTTGTTATCCATTTCCTCAAACTGGTCTTCCAGGTCCTCGATACCGCCAACCCACTTGCCCTGTTTACGCGCCTGTCCGAAAAGCCATCCATCCAAAAAAGTGGGCATTTCCCCTTTTTTGAAAAGATCGGCATTCAGTTTCGACTCCACATCATCAAGATCATCCACCGAAATATTTTCGGCTTTCTTATTGAATTTTTTTTCCAGTTGTTTTTTATACAGGTTCCAGGTTTCTTTATCTACCGCTTCTTTTACTTTAAGAGGTTCCCGGGCCGCTTTCTCTTCATTCTCTCTCATCATCCGGTTGATCATCTGTGTGCCGATGCGGTTCATATCCAGTTCGGCGGCAAAACCCTCGGTTTGTTCCAGCGCCCGGTACACAGAATCTCCCAATTGAAATACTCTTTTATCGGTAAGATGCATGGTTCCGAACAGGTACGACGGTTTTTGCAAACCATTCCCGGTAATGCGCCAGAGCAGGTTATTGGCGATCTCTTTATTCTGTCCATATAAAGACAGGTTTATTGCCAGTATCAAAAAAATAATTACAATTTTCCGCACAAACGATTTTTTACCGGATGAATTTATGACAATGATTTGGTAATTACGCAGCATGCTTCACTGATTTGCTCATCTGAAATAGTCAATGGAGGAGATATCCGTAAACAATTTGCAGCAAACAGGAACCAGTCAGTCAATACCCCGTTTGCAATGCAGGCATCAATGACTTTTTTATTGGCTTCAAATGATTCAAACTCCAAAGCCATCCATAATCCAAATGAACGGATGGCTTTTATTTTGGGATGAGCCAATAACGAATGGAATAATTTTTCTTTTGAAGAAACGGCATCAATCACGGAAACCGGAACTCCGTTCCGGTGATTGGACGGAATGGAGTTCCTTCCTCCGATGAGCACTTCCATCGCCGCCATACCCGCCGCGCAGCAAACCGGGTGGCCCCCGAACGTGGTGATATGTCCCAGTACCGGGTTATTGGTAAAAGCATCCATCATTTTCTTATCAGCAATAAAAGCACCCAAAGGCATGCCCCCGCCTAACGCTTTACCCAGCAATAAAATATCGGGTACCATATCAAAATGTTCAAAGCCCCAGAGCTTGCCGGTTCTTCCAAAACCCGCCTGTATCTCATCAAGAATTAACAGGGTTCCGGTCTCTGTACATTTTTTCCGAAGGGCCTGTATCCACTCTTTTGAAGGAACTATGATGCCTGCTTCGGCCTGCACGGTTTCTGCAATCACACAGGCTGTTCGTTCCGTAATATCATTCAATGATTCAAATGAATTGTATTCCAGGTGGAGCACATCGGGTAACAGCGGGCGGAAAGCACTGCGCCAGTATTCATCACCCATGATGCTTAATGCCCCCTGCGTACTGCCATGATAAGATTTATTGAAAGCAACGATCTGTGTCCGCCCCGTTACTCTTTTCGAAAGCTTCATAGCCCCTTCGGTTGCTTCAGCACCGGAATTAGTAAAGTAAACGGAGTTGAGCGACGCCGGTAAATGTTCCGTCAGCAGTTTTGCATATTGCACCTGTGGTGTTTCTATAAATTCTCCGTACACCATAATATGCAGGTATGCTTCGAGTTGCTTTTGCATCGCTTCAATTACGTTGGGATGGCGGTGGCCAATATTGGCAACACTGACCCCCCCGATAAGATCAATATATTCTTTCCCGTCCACCCTATATAATGTACAACCTTCTGCTTTCACTATTTCGAGTGCAAGCGGTGTGGGTGAGGTCTGTGCAACATGACGAAGAAAAAGTTCCCGATGGGTCATATGACAAATGTCGGAAAGAAAAAAGGATATTTGTGACTCACCGCAGAGAAGCAGAGAACGGGGAGATATCGCAGAGTAATTTTCAAAAACCCTGCGTAACCTATCTTGCCTCATATTCTCTGCGTTGAATAAAATAATTATAAAATGCCCGTCATATTACCCGTAGAAGATAAACATCCCCGGTTCGGCAACAACTGTTTCATTGCCCCCAATGCCACCATTGTCGGTGACGTGATAACCGGTGATGATTGCAGTTTCTGGTTTAATACTGTTGTACGCGGTGATGTTAATTTTATCAGACTGGGCAACAAGGTAAACGTACAGGACGGCGCCTGCATCCATTGCACTTACCGGCAATACGGAACCACGATCGGGAATAATGTTTCCATCGGTCACCACGCCATCGTGCATGGCTGCACCCTGCATGATGATGTGCTGATAGGTATGGGCGCCATTGTCATGGACAATGTAGTGGTACACAGTAACACTATCATTGCGGCCGGGGCAGTGGTGCTGGAGAATACGGTTTGTGAAGCAGGCAGCATCTATGCGGGGGTGCCGGCCAGGAAAGTAAAGGACATTTCGCAGGAAATGATCAGCGGGGAGATCCACCGGATCGCCAATAATTATGTGAGGTATGCGGACTGGTTCAGGAATGAGTCTTGAGTCAGGAGTCGGGAGTTCGGAGCCAGGGACACTCTCAAATTCAAGGTTTTACTCTTTATTCATGATTGCTGACTCCAGACTAACGACTCCAGACTCCCGACTCTCAATTCGTAACTTTCCTATAGTATAAACAATTAATTTAATCTAACTTCGTTACCATAATAGCTGTAAACAATGAAAAACCTGCGATTCATAGCCTTTGCATTGAGCTTCACGATCTTAATGTCTTCCTGCAAGATGTTTGGCAAAGTATTCGGTGGGATATTTCCCAAAAAGGAAAAGTACGGTTGCCCGAGTAATGGTAAAAATGTAGGTGCTGAAAAGATCCTGAGCGGTGATCCAAAGGCAATGAAAGATGTAAAAAAAGCAAAAAAGTTCCGCAGTTAATTTATTGTTACTGTGCAGCTAAACATCATGTTATCCGGTCTTATGAATAAACCTAAACACCCTAACTATGAGCCTAACCCTACGAACCAACCTTGGCTGTACCGAAGCCGTGATCGCCGATGACGGCGGATTAAAGCAGTTCTACCGTGTCGCCAACGTACTGAGCCACGATTTTGACATCACCTTTTCCAACAAAGAAGATGATTTTGACACGATTGACTGGGAATTCCGGTTCAAAGGTCATAACCTCACGCTGCATTACAGCATCTACAACGGCATTTCCATTTTCCCCACCAAGACCCGTGATGCCATGAGCAAAGACAATAAAGCCGTGGTGGAACTGGCCAATGTACTGGAAGGAAAATTGTTCAACGAGGACAGGAGGAACATTGCGTGAAGAAAGCTGTTAGTTTTTAGCTGTTAGCCATTAGCTGATTCCTAAAAGTAATACTCTCATCCCTTTCCTGAGAATCCATTTATATCAATGCTGTTTCCTACGAAGCCACTTTCTCATTTCTTATTTCAAATCTCTTATTCCTTATTTCAGTAACTCTTTTCCTCAATCGATTCCATAATCCCCAGATAGCTCACATACCGGTCTTCATGTATTTCACCATTGTTAACAGCCTCTTTTATGGCACACCCTGGTTCATAAAAATGAAGACAGTTGTTGAATTGACAATTATTTAATCTGTCACGCATCTCAGGAAAGTAGTGCGACACTTCCTGCTTTGAAATATCCACCAGCCCGAATTCCCGCATCCCCGGTGTATCAATTATTCTTCCTCCAAAAGGGAGATCATACATTTCGGCAAAAGTGGTGGTATGTTGCCCCTTACCGCTCCATCCGCTGATATCCTGTGTTTTTAAATTTATTTCCGGGAAAATAACATTCAGCAAAGATGATTTGCCAACGCCACTGTGACCACTGATCAGCGTGGTTTTGTCTTTTAATAATTGAATAACTTCATCCACTCCTTCTTTTTTTTCCGCACTTATCAGCAATACTTTATACCCAATGGATTCATACATCTGTTTCCATTGCTCATATTTTTCCATCTCTTTGTTCTTATACAGGTCTGATTTATTAAAAACAATAATAGCAGGCACATGATACATTTCAGAAGCCACCAGGAAACGATCAATGAAACCCTGCGATGTTTTGGGTTCTCTTAAAGTAGCCAATAGGACTGACTGGTCAAGATTAGACGCGATGATATGCTGCTGGTGTTTATGCCGGGGCGATTGCCGGTTGATATGATTATGCCGGTCCAGGATCTCAATGATCATAGCGGCATTTTCAGTATCTGCCTGCAATTCCATATCCACGATATCACCCACCGCCACCGGGTTGGTAGAAGTGATATCATCCAGTTTCATCACCCCTTTCATCCGCGCATTCCGGAAATTGCCGGTTTCATCTTTCACCACATACCAGGAGCCGGTCGATTTGTAAACGGTTGCTTTCATCAGCCACGAATTTCACTAATTAACACGAATAATATTTATCTATTATCAGGGAAACTTTCTGAAGATGGTAAATTTCAGGAGCAACTCAAGAAATAAAAAGACCAATGCAGCGAACATAAACGGCAGATATCTTTCCTCATAACGCCTGAAAGATGTGATCTCAACTTTTGATTTTTCCAGTTTATCGATCTGGCTGTAAATATTTTTTAACCCGTCTTTATCTCTTGCCCGGAAATATTTTCCCCCGGTCCCGTTGGCAATCTTACGCAACAGTTCCTCATCGAGAAAATCGGCAGCGGGATTTTTTCTTCCGGCCAATTGATCATTTGTCCCGGGAACAACCGGTGCAGCGCTCATCCCGATCGTGTATACTTTCACTCCTTTTGACCGGGCGATCTCCAAAGCGGTCAGCGGATCGATCAGCCTGGTTTCAGGAGGATCTTCCTTACCATCAGTCAGCAAAATGATCACTTTACTGGCTGACCCGCTTTTTGATAGCCGGTCAACCGCAGTGGCCAGTCCCTCCCCGATCACGGTTCCATCAACCAGGTATTTCCTGCTTTCAAGTGATTGAATCTGGGTGATCAAAGTATTCCTGTCGGTAGTGATGGGACATTGCGTAAAACTTTCCCCGGAAAAGATGACTAACCCGATCCGGTCAACCAAGCGTCCGCGTACAAATTCTTCCGCCACTTCCTTCGCCACCTCCATTCTTGAAGGCAATATATCTTTGGAACCCATACTCCCGCTCACGTCCATGCACAACACGATATCAATACCCTCGCCTTCCGAATGTTGTTCATCATTTTTTTTCTGAGGCCGGGCCAGTACAATGACCAGGCAACTCAATGCCAGCAAACGAAAAATAAATGGCCCGTGACGGAAACGGTTCTTCCAGGAAGAAACGGCAAATGCATAAACGGAAGAAACCCGTACGGTTCCTTGCTGCCGGTTATACCTTTTAATATACCACCCGATCAAAAATGGCAACACAGCAAACAACCCGAGGATATAAGGGTATGCAAAACTTGTATGTTTAAACCAGTTGTAGATCATAACAGCTTTCCCCAAACCCTCTCCGGGAGGGCCTAAGAACCCGATTGTTCAACCATCTTTATTGTATTCAAAATAATTTCATAAACACCCATGTCATCTTCGCTTCCGGGAATATACTTTGCAAACTTTACAAAATCGCAAAGACGCAGCGCCCGGGAAAGTTTGTCGAATTGCTCTTTACTCAAATTCAGATCGCGCAGTTGCAAAACAAGATCAGCCGTTGTTTTTTGCAAAGACAGTATTCCCTTTTTCCGGAAAATATACAGCCGGAAAATATCCGTGAGTTTTGAATAATATATTTTAGCTCCGGGTTTTTCCTGTTGCAAATGCGCCAGCTGATTCATTGCCTCCCGGTAAGGATCTATCATCATGTCGGGTACCGTGATCATGGCAGGTTTTTTCTTCCGCAAAAAATATACTGCAACGGCAGACAGCAATAAAACACCTCCGGCAATGATCCACCACCATGGTTTCTTTTGCGGAGGGGGTATTTCAATAATGTCTTTTATATCATGATAATCCCGGCTGGGATCGAATTCGGAAAAGACCACATCAATGCCAATAGTATCTGTACCAGGTATTGATCGTAAGGAAAATACCGGAATGACATGGTGTCCGGAATCAAAACTGGTTATTTTATAAATTCCTTTGATAATCGTAGTCTTCCCGGAGTGGCTTGTGTCGATCATGGATTTACCCAAAAATTCAAAATGATCAATGCTATCGATCGGGTTAAAAAGAATTTGTTCTCCATCCGGAAAGAAAGCTTGTATGGTGAGTTGCAGGGGTTCTCCGATCAGGATCTTTTTCTTATCAACAGTCGCCTGGATTGCCGGCCTGTCCTGTGTAAATGCAGATTTTGAAACAATTAATAAGATGTAAAAAAATATGAAGCGGGGAAAATTCATTTTTCATCTGTTGCGGCTCAGCAGGAAACGCTGCAGCACTTTTACATAATCCTCGTTTGTTTTGATATGCAGCAGGTCGCAGCCTGCTTTCTTAAATGTTTGCGTGCAATATTCAGTTACCCGGAAAAATTCCTGCTGATAGCTGTGCCTCACAAAACCATCCTGGCTGTCCACCCACTTTGTCATATTATTTTCCAGGTCCTCAACCTGCAGCAACCCGGCAGTTGGTAATTCCATATCCATTTTATCATACAGTTTGATACCGATCACATCATGTTTCTTTCCGGCGATACGCAATGCATCTTCATAGTTGGCATCCAGGAAGTCGCTCAATATGAAAGCAATGCTTTTTTGTTTGGTAGCATTGGTAAAATGCCGGAGCGCCTTACTTACAGCCGTTCCTTTTCCCTTTGGTTCAATACTCAGCAATTCCCGCACGATATATAAAGCATGTTGCTTTCCTTTTTTGGGCGGTAAATAAGCCTCCACGGTATCGCTGTAAAAAATAACACCGATCTTATCTCCATTATTCACTGCAGAAAAACTGATCACGGCCGCTATCTCAGTGATCAAATCCTTCTTTCTCGCCTGTACGGTTCCGAATAAGGAACTGTCGCTGATATCAACCAGCAGCATCACGGTCAGTTCTCTTTCTTCTTCAAACACCTTACTGTAAGGATGGCCAAACCTTGCCGATACATTCCAGTCGATAAACCGGGTATCGTCACCCGGGGCATATTCTCTCACTTCCTTAAATGACATTCCTTTCCCCTTAAATGCACTGTGATATTCCCCGGTGAACAGATCACTGGTGAGTTTCTTGCTCTTAATTTCAAGCTCTCTGACTTTTTTCAGTATTTCAGTCGTAGTCAGCATACCTCGTTGACCGTTGTCTGTTGGCCGATGGCCGTCTTAAAGTTCAATTTTTATTTCAGATTTGATTTTTCATAATAGCGGATAAGTCCGTTAACAAGTTGCATACATTTATCTATCAGGGGTGAAATTCTGTTAAATACTGCTTCTGAAATTATTTCAACCATAACTGCAATGTTTAGAAGTGTTTCTACTTCGTAAAGCGAGCCTCTTGAAATATGCAGAAACTTAATCGTATCTTTTTTATAATTGCGGCCTTTTCCTTCTGCAGTATTGCAGGGAACAGATACAGAAGCTCGTTTTATTTGAGGTGTCAGTCCATAAAGTTCCTCCTTCGGAAAAGTTTTGGTTAACAAATAAACTTCTTTTACAAGTTGCATGGATTGTTTCCATGCGTCCAATGTTTTGTAGTTTGACATTTTTTTAGATTTTAAGTTAGAAATGATTGTCAGAACTAAGCCGGTCAACGGACATCGATCAACGGCCAACTTTGCTACGGCACATTTATTTTCCTCAGCACATCTTCAATCACATCTTCCACTTTCACATTTTCCGCTTCGGCTTCATACGTCAACCCGATACGGTGGCGTAAAACATCTTTACAGATACTTCTCACATCTTCCGGGATCACAAATCCTCTTTTATTCAAAAAAGCCTGTGCTTTGGAAGCCAGCCCGAGATTAATGCTTCCTCTCGGGGAAGCCCCGAATGCAATCAGCGGTTTTAATTTTTCCAGTTTGTATGACTCCGGGTTCCTCGTGGCAAATACAATATCGAGAATATATTGTTCGATCTTTTCATCCATATAAACCTGGCGCGCCAGCTCTTTAGCCTGGCTCACTTCCTGCAGCGACACCACCTGTTTGATAACCGGGAAATCACCCTGGATATTCAGGCGCAATATTTGCTGTTCTTCCTGCATTTCCGGGTAATCAACAATTACTTTCATAATAAACCGGTCCACCTGCGCCTCAGGCAACGGATAAGTTCCTTCCTGCTCCAACGGGTTTTGGGTAGCCAGCACCAGGAAGGGTTCGTCTAATTTATACGTTGTATCGCCGATGGTCACCTGTCTTTCCTGCATGGCTTCCAGCAAGGCACTCTGCACTTTCGCGGGCGAACGGTTGATCTCATCTGCCAGGATAAAATGGGCAAAAATGGGGCCTTTGCGAACAATGAATTCATTTTTTGTCTGGTTATAGATCATGGTCCCGATAAGATCGGCCGGCAAAAGATCCGGCGTAAATTGTATACGGCTGAACTTTGCATGAATGGCCTGCGCAAGCGATTTAATTGTTAAAGTTTTGGCAAGTCCGGGCACACCTTCCAGCAATACGTGCCCATTACTGAGCAATCCGATCAGTAACCGGTCGAGCATATGGCTTTGGCCGATGATCACATGCCCTATTTCATCCCGGAGTTTATCGGTAAACTGGCCCGCATGGCCAATGCGTTCATTCAGCAATCGTATATCTTCTGCGGTTTTCAGCATATTTTAGTATTAATAATTAAAAGTACGAACTTGCTTTAAGCAAATTATCAGCCGAATGATGATTGGCAGGATTTCCGGCATTATTTTAGAGAGGATATAACTTTCAGAGTCACTAAAAAAACCTTATTTTGTACAAATAATCCTTTGTATATGAAAAAACAATTTCTTTTCCTTCTTGTTCTGATTTCGACCCATGCTTTTATTTTTTCATCCTGTAATAAAAAAGACAGTCCTCCTCCTCCTGCCCCAAAAACCAAGACAGAACTCCTTGTACTTGGCACATGGAAGTTTAAAGGTGCAACTTCCGGCGGTTCCGATATTTCAGGTGCTTTACAGGCCTGCCAGAAGGATAATATCATGACCTTCTTCACAAACGGTACAGGATCTGTTGATGAAGGGCCTACCAAATGCAATGCAGGTGACCCGCAAACAAATCCATTTTCCTGGAACTTTGCAAGTGGTGAAACAATATTACATGTTTCAGCAACTTTATTTTCAAACACCGGAAATGATTTTACCCTGATTTCATTAACGGAAACTTCATTGGTCGTTCAGATAACGTATGCACCGCCTATAGGACCCACCTTTTTAGTGGATTTATCTTTCCAGCATTAATTTCAGGAAAGATATTTCGCAACGATAGGCACTCTCCTGCCCACACCGAAAGCTTTGGGAGAAATGCGGATAATGGGACAGAACTGGTTGCGCTTGTATTCGCTGATATTTACCATTCTTAATACCCGGTCAACCAAAGCAGCTTCAAAACCCTGTGCTTTGATTTCAGCCGGACCCTGTCTTCTTTCAATGTATTGATATAGGATCTTGTCAAGAATTTCATATTCGGGTAAAGAGTCGGTGTCTTTTTGACCGGGTCTTAATTCGGCCGAAGGGGGCTTTGTAATTATATTTTCCGGAATGATCATTTTATCCCGGTTGATATACTTTGCCAATGCATATACCTGCATTTTGTAACAATCACCGAGTACTCCCAGGCCTCCCGCCATATCACCATAGAGCGTGCCATAGCCCGTTGCCAGTTCGCTTTTATTGGATGTATTCAATAAAATATATCCGAACTTATTGGCCATGGCCATTAAAAGATTTCCCCTTATTCTGGCCTGCAGGTTTTCTTCCGTCAGCCCGGCAGACAGGTCATTAAAAACCGGCTTCAATTCAGTAAGAAAACTTTCATAAATCGTATTGATCGGAACTATGTTATAAGGGTTACCCAGGTGATGACTCAATTGCTCCGCATCAATTACTGAATGACCGGATGAATAAGGTGAAGGCATTAATACCGCCCGTACATTTTCTTTTCCCAGCGCCTCACAGGCCAATGCAAGTGTTACCGCGCTGTCAATACCGCCGCTGCTGCCCAGGATCGCTTTGGTGAATCCCATTTTGGTAAAATAATCCCGGATACCCATAACTATGGCATCATGGATCTCCGCCGTACATAACTGATGATCCAGTTCCGGCGGTATCAATTCCCCGTCCGGAAGATCTTTGGCATACATGATCACCGGGGAATTGAAAGTCCCGTCATCTTTCATCTCAACAAGATCCATGGCTTCCTTAAACAAAGGAAGTTGTCTGACCAGGTTGGCATTTTTATCGAATACCAATGAGGCACCGTCGAAAACAATTTCAGTCTGGCTGCCCACACAATTGCAATAGAGCATGGGTAATTTATATTTCCGGACATTCAGTTTGATAATGGCCTTGCGGTCCTCTACATGTGTATAATCAAACGGCGATGCAGAGAGGTTGAGCATCACATCCGGTCGCAGCTTCATCAGTTCATCCATCGGGCAATTCCGGTACAAAGGATTATCCCCGAGGTTCCAGATGTCTTCGCAAATGGTTACGGCCAGTTTTTTCCCTTTAAATTCAAATATTTTCCAATCATAGGCGGGTTCAAAATAGCGGTATTCATCAAATACATCATAATTCGGCAAACAGGTTTTATGAATGCTCCCCCTGATTTGCTTTTCATACAGAAAATAAGCGGCATTAAAAAAATCCTTTCCTTCCCGCACGGGGTTTATCTCGGGAGCGCCGATCAATACGCCGATGGTATCCGCGTATGGCTTTATCATATCAATGGCCCGGTAACTTTTTTTGATGAAATCATCAAACTCCAGGAAATCCCTGGGCGGATAACCGCATACGCAGAGCTCGGAAAACAAAACCAGGTCGGCCCCCTGCTCTTTGGCCCATTGTATCCCTGCAATGATCTTCCGGGTATTTTCTTCAAAATTCCCGATATGATAATTCTGCTGGGCAAGGGCGATCTTCATCGGGCAAATTTACACCCTGCCTAACGATTTAACGCTAATTTTTAAACAGGTAAATTTGCTTTCACAACAATTTCAAACCCTTTTCGTTTTCCATGTCAATGAAAAAAACAGGCTTACTCTTACCGGTTATCATGCTGATGGTTGCCTGCAACAGCAAAAAAGGCATACCCGATGTTTCGGCAATAAAAGTCAGCATTCCGGTTGAACGGTTCGACCGGGATTTTTTCAGCATCGATACCAATAATATCCCCGCGGGCTTACAGAAGGTACAGCAACTTCATCCTGATTTTTATCTTGATTTTATGCAGCAGGTCCTTGGGGTCAATGGATCAGATACAAGCAGGAACACCTTGCTTGTCACCCGGGAATTCTTACGGGGTTATTTACCCATTTATGATTCGTTGCAGCTGATCTATAAAAAAACGGAATGGTTACAGAAAGAACTGGAACAAGGTTTTCAGTTTGTAAAATATTATTTCCCCAGCTATAAAACCGGCAAGGCGATTCTTTTTGTTGGCCCATTTGATGCTCCGGGTGTTGCCGCCACCCATTCGGGAATTGCGATCGGTTTACAGCAATATGCCGGAAAAGATTTCTCTGTCTATCAATCCACGCAGGGACAGGAAATTTTCCCGCTATATATATCAAGACGATTTTCACCTGAATACATTCCGGCGAATTGCATGAAAGCTGTTGCAGAAGATATTTTCCCGGACCAGAGCGGGGGCAAACCGCTAATTGAACAGATGATAGAAAAGGGGAAACAATGGTGGTTGCTGGAAAAATTTTTGCCAACCACTCCCGATTCAATAAAAACCGGTTACAAAAAATTGCAGCTGGAATGGTGCAAAGAAAATGAAGGCCTGATCTGGAGTTATTTGGTAAAAAACGAAGACCTCAATTCCCTGGATCCAACCGTCATTCAAACTTATATCGGGGAAGGCCCCTTTACCCAGGGTTTCTCACAGGAATATTCTCCCGGCAATATCGGCCAATGGATAGGATGGCAGATCGTAAAAAAATTTGCATCCAAAAATCCGGGCATACATCCGGGTGAATTGATGAAAACTGATGCCAGGAAGATCCTCGAAGAAGCAAAATATAAACCCAAATAGAAAATCCATTTGCAGACGCTCCCCGCAGATATCGCAGATCTTTTCGCTGATAGCGCAGATTAATTTCGAATCATACATGAAATCTGCGAGTATTTGATCTGCGTGATCTGCGGGAAATAAATTGATTTATCTTTACCGGTAACATGAAATCGCTTACCGCTCTTACGGATCCCGTCTACATTCCCAAAACGAAATACAACCTCTATGACCGGCTCTGGCTCCGGATCATGAATGATAAAAGAGACCTGCCTTTTATTTACCTGCTAACAACCATACATGTTCTTGTTGTTCCCCTTGCCATACTTTTATATACACCAGTATTGACAGGATGGTGGTGGTGGGCCATGGCCATTCCCTATTTCTATATCGCGCAATTTTATTTCAAAGGAAGATTTGGCCTGATGTTTCATTGTCTCTGCCACCGCAAAACCTTTAAGGCGCCGTACCAGAAACCATTCCATATTTATATTACCTGGATACTCTGTCCCCTGTTTGGTCATGCACCCGAAGGTTATTTCAGTCACCATATGGGCATGCATCATATTGAGAACAATATGCCCGAGGATACCAGCAGCACCATGCATTACCAGCGTGACAGCGCACGGGGATTCCTCGCCTATTTTTTGAAATTCATGCTGGTGGGTGTGATCAACACCATCCGGTACCTGTTCAACCGTAAAAGAAAAAAATTATACCAGCGTCTCACCCTGGGCGAATATGCATACTTCGCATTTTGCATTGCCATGTGTTTTGTAAACTTAAAAGCAACCCTGGTTGTTTTCATTGTTCCGCTGCTATTTGCAAGACTCGTCATGATGCTGGGCAACTGGACGCAGCACTCCTTTGTTGATGCTGCTGATCCGGGTAATCTTTTTACCAGTTCCATCAATTGCATCAATACGGTTTATAACAGGACCTGCTGGAATGATGGTTATCATATCATACATCATTTAAGACCGGGCATGCATTACACCGAAATGCCGGATGAGTTTTTAAAAAGAAAAGATGAGTTTGCGGCAAACAAAGCGATCGTTTTTGATGGTATTCACTACCTGCACATTTTTACCTGGCTGCTTTTCAAAAGATATGATAAACTGGCCGAACACCTCGTCAACATCAATGGCAATATGTTTAATTCGAAAGAAGAAGCGATTGCATTAATGAAGGAAAGAACCAGGAAAATAAAAAATCAGAAATAAAAAATGAAAAATAAGAAAGTACGCTTCGTAGGGATCAGCTATTGGCAAGAAGATAAAATAAAAAACATGATACTTTTGGGGATATAAAACCTGAAAGAAATTCAGACCTAAGTTCCCCCTTCGGGGGACAGGGGGCCGGATTTAATTATTCTTCATCGGCACGATCATCTCGAAAGAAGGGATACTGACATCGAACATTTTTTTACTGTGCAGGTTTTCCATCTGGTAAGAGCCTTTCATCCGGCCCATCTCCGTTTTTAAATTGCAGCCGCTCACGTATTGATAGGCTTCGCCGGGCTGAATGATGGGTTGGAGGCCTACCACGCCTTCGCCTTCCACTTCGCGGTTAGTGCCGTTGCTGTCAAAAATAAACCAGTGACGGCGGTGAAGTTTTACAGGAAATGAATTATGATTTTCCAGGGTGATCCGGTAGGCAAACATGAATTCCGATTGCAGGGGGTTGCTGTAATCAGACTGGTAGAAAGTTTCTACACTCACTTTTACTCCGGCTGAGATCATACTGGTCATACAGTAAAAGTAAACAAATTATCAGAGATAAAAATAAAGGAACACGGATGGCACGGATTGGATAGATTATCACGGATTCTTGCCGCTTTACAGATTGCCGGATCTTTTTACAGTCATATACCGAATATTCTGCTAAGGAGGATAAAAATCCGTGTAAATCCGTAAAATCCGAGTAATCCGTGTTCCTGTATTCAATTCGCAGGGCTTAATTTTGCCGACACAAATAAATCTTTATGAAGATAGCTGTTGCCAAAGGAGATGGAATCGGCCCGGAAATTATGGATGCCGTTCTAAAAATTTTTAATGCCAATAATGTACCTCTCGAATATGACTTTGTCGAAATGGGCAAATGGGTTTTTGACAAGGGATTTAATAACGGCATGACCCCCCAGGCCAAACAAACCATTGAAGAATTAGGCTTGCTTTTTAAGGGGCCTATGGAAACCCCGAAAGGAACGGGTGTAAAAAGTATTAACGTAACAGCCCGTAAGACATGGAATACGTTTGCCAATAAAAGAGACTTCAGAACACTGCACGGTGTGGATACCGTTTTCAGCAAAGCCGGAATACCGATCGATATTATCGTCGTTCGGGAAAATATTGAAGACACATATGGCGGCATTGAGCATATGCTCACCCACGATGTGGCATTGAGCCGTCGTTTCATTACAAGGCCCGGAAGTATGCAGGTGATCCGTTATGCCTTTGAAATTGCCCGTCAAAAAAAAGCCAAACGCATCACTTGCGTTCACAAGGCCAATATCATGAAGATCACGGATGGCTTATTCCTCGATTGTTTCCGGGAAGTGGCAAAAGAATTTCCGGATTTGAAATCCGATGATATTATTGTGGATGATCTCTGTATGAAGCTGGTAACAAGGCCTGATACGTTTGAGGTACTGGTATTAACCAATCTCCAGGGCGATATAGTTTCGGATCTCTGTGCGGGGTTAGTGGGAGGATTGGGCTTTGCGCCTTCGGCCAATATCGGCGATCATATTTCCATCTTTGAAGCGGTGCATGGCACGGCACCGGATATTGCCGGGAAGAATATAGCTAACCCCACGGCATTATTGTTAAGCGGACTGGCTATGCTTCGTCACCTGGGGCTTACAGAAAATGCAGCCATTATTGAAAATGCATTGTTATATACGCTTGAGAATGGCGTGCATACCGGCGACTTTGGCGATAAAAAAATTCCATCGGTGAACACAACTCAGTTTGCCGATGCCATCATCGGTAATTTTGGGAAAAAACCTGAAAAGGGAGCCCGTGAGATCATGCCAAACAAACCCGGCACACCCACACCCCTGAAACTGGTAAGCAACCCGATGATGATCTCAAAAGAAGAAGACGATGAAATAATAATTGGGGTGGATCTTTTTATTGAAAGCAGCGAACAACCAACCGCCATCGCTGATAAATGCAAGCGGCATGCAGGTGTAAAATTCAATCTCATCAATATCAGCAATCGAGGCACACAAGTGTGGCCGACAGGTTCTGTTTATACAAACTTAGTTAATCAATATAATGTCCGTTTCGAAAGTATCAATGACGAACCATTAAATCAGCAGGATGTTATTGGACTCTATGTCAGCATGAGCGGCAATTTCAAGATCTGTTCATTTGAACTGCTGAATAGCTGGGATGGGAAGAAGGCATATAGCCTGGCGCAGGGACAGTGAGAGAATCGGGAGTCGTGAGTCAATAGTATTTAATCAACCCCTTACCGTATTATATAGCCATTCTTCAGCAGCCACTTCATCACTTTCTCCCGCTGATCTCCCTGCACAATGATTTCGCCATCTTTCGCAGAACCACCGCTGCCGCAAAATGATTTTAATTTCTTGCCCAGGTCCTGCAAATCTTCCTCCCTGCCTATAAATCCTTCTATCAATGTCACCGCTTTACCGGCCCGGTGCTTTGTATCCAGCCGGACTTTCAGTTTTTGTTGTTCAGGTGGCAGTGTTTCTGTATTTGACTGCTCCGTCTCAAAAGAAAAATGAGGATCGGTGCTGTAAACAAATCCTCTTGAATCGGGTTTATTTTTTTTGCTCATGGTACTTAGTAGTTGAATTGTCTGATGGTTAGATTGTTGGATGGCTATATGGTTTGATGGTTAAGTGTTAACAATCAAACTATCAAACCATCAAACAATCATTTAATCATCGCCTTCAGACTCAAATCCAAACTTTTCGCCTGGTGTATCAACGCCCCCACACTCACATAGTCCACCCCCGTCTTTGCATATTCTTCAATATTATCGAGATTGATTCCGCCGCTGGCTTCCGTTTCAAATTGTTCGCCAATTAATCCTATTGCTTCTTTTATTTGTTCCGGCTTAAAGTTATCGAGCATAATGCGGAACACTTTTCCTTTACCAACAGCGATCACTCTTCTCACATCATCAATGCTTCTTGTTTCCACTTCTACTTTCAATCCCGGTTTTTTTGTTCTGACATATTCCGCTGCTTTCTCAATGGCTTTTTCAACGCCCCCGCAATAATCAATATGATTATCCTTCAGCATGATCATATCAAATAGTCCAAACCTGTGATTGACCCCCCCGCCTATCCGGACAGCTTCTTTCTCCAGCAAACGAAAGTTGGGAGTGGTCTTCCTGGTATCCAGCAGCTTTGTTTTATATCCTTTTAACTTATCCGTGTATTGTTTTGTGAGTGTGGCAACACCGCACATCCGCTGCATGCAGTTCAGTACCAACCGTTCACATTGCAGAATGGTATGCACATGCGCTTTCACTTCAAAAGCTTTTTCACCTGCCTTCATTCCATCGCCATCTTTTTTGAACGGAATAAAACCAGAAGAAGGTTCTTTATACCTGAAAATTTTTTCAGCCACTTCCATGCCCGCCAGTATCCCATCCTGTTTTATTTTCAAAATGGCTTTCCCTTTTGCACCGGGATCAATACAGGATAAAGTGGTATGATCCCCGTCCCCGGTATCTTCTTCCAGGGCTTCATCAATAAGATGTTTCAATTGTTCATCAAAACTCATAGCCGCAAAAGTACTGATTCATTTTTTGCTTCCCGGTTGGTAAAAAATTATTTCCCGCAGATCATGCAGATCAAAAACACACTGATAGCGCAGATAATAAGCGTATTAATCTGCGCGATAAATCCTAACCTGTTGTATTATCAAAAAAGCCCCGGCAATGATCGCCGGGGCTTTGAAATTATTGGATCAAAGTTTATTCAATAGATTGAAAACGTATTTCCCTGATCAGTTCTTTCCCGTTCTTCATTTTCATAAATACATTGGTCCGGAAATTACCATTACTGGTCTGCAGGGTGCCGATGCAGAAATGCCCGCCCGGTGAATCGCCCTTGTGTTTCAGGTCAAAGCCGGTGACGCTGTTGGTGTTAAAAAAATCTTTTACAATGAGCTGGGCCTGGGCCTTGCTGTAATTATCACTTTTATCCGGCAGCGTCAGTTCCACATTATCATCAAAATATTTTGACAACTCTGTTGAATTCCCGGAACGCAATGCCCCGATCACTTCATCGATACCGCTTCGTTGCAGGGTAAATGAAGAAAGTAACATCACCGATGCGGCCAGTAAAAAAGTAAATCTTGTTTTCATATATGTTCAGTTTTCACAGGTATCCTAATCTAAAAACATGCCATTCTGTAAATCACCTGTAAAGAAAGCTAAAATACTAAAAACCAGCAGTTTTTCAACAGGAGATATGACAAATAGGCGAATTGGATGTAGTTTTACACGTCCTTATTACCCCGAATGAATTGTATTTTAACTATCTTCTAAGCTTCTGAAAAATATGGTACAAAAAAGAGTTATTCTGATCATCATGGACGGATGGGGCCTGGGCCGGGTTGCATCGGCCGATGCCATACAGCATGCCGAGGTTCCTTTTATAAAATCCTTATATAAAAAATATCCAAACACCACGCTGATCACCTGCGGGGAAGCCGTGGGCCTGCCGGATGGACAAATGGGTAATTCCGAAGTGGGGCACCTGAACCTGGGCGCCGGAAGAGTTGTGTACCAGGAATTGCAGCGAATAAATGTCGCCGTTCGGGATGGTTCCTTTGCCAGGAATGAATCTTTACTCGCATCTATACGGTTTGCCAAAAACAACAACAAGCCCTTGCACCTGCTGGGACTGGTGAGTAATGGCGGGGTTCATTCTCACATCAATCACCTGAAAGCGATCATTGATGTTTGTAAAGCGGAAGGATTGAGTAATGTATTTATTCATGCGTTTACTGATGGCCGTGATTGCGATCCGAAAAGCGGCCTGGATTTTATAAAAGAATTACAGCAACATTTGAATAGCAGCGTTGGAAAAATCGCCACGGTCAGCGGCCGCTATTATGCGATGGACCGCGACAAAAGATGGGAACGGGTGAAACTGGCTTACGATGCGATGGTGAATGGAGAAGGCGAAAAAGCAACCGATGCCATTGCCGCCGTGGAAAATTCATATCATAAAAACGTTACCGATGAATTTATCAGGCCAACGGTGATCCTGGATGAAGGACAACAACCCTTGGCAAAGATCAACGACGGTGATGTGGCCATCTGTTTCAATTTCCGCACGGACCGTTGCCGGGAAATTACACAGGTTTTAACCCAGACGGATTTCCCTGATTTCAATATGAAAAAATTGGCTTTGCATTATACCACGATGACGGAGTATGACCAGACATTTAAAAACGTTCATATCCTATTTGACAATGATAATCTGAATAACACGCTCGGGGAAATACTGGAAAAAAACGGGTTGAAACAAATCAGGGCCGCAGAAACAGAAAAGTATCCGCATGTAACTTTCTTTTTCAGCGGCGGAAGGGAAAAAATATTTGAAGGTGAAAAGAGAATCCTTGTTGCTTCCCCGAAAGTTGCCACCTACGATTTAAAACCCGAGATGAGTGCTTATGAACTTACAGCAGCTGTACTCGCTGAAATAAAAAATAAAACCGCTGACTTTATCTGCCTGAATTATGCCAATGCAGATATGGTGGGACATACCGGCGTTTGGAATGCTGCGGTCAAAGCAGTAGAAACAGTTGATCATTGTGTAGAAAAAATGGTAACGGCCTCTTTGGAGAACGGGTTTACGATCTTCCTCACTGCTGACCATGGCAATGCTGATTTCATGATCAACGAAGATGGCACGCCGAATACAGCGCATACATTGAACCCGGTTCCGTTTTTTATCATTGATAATACCTGGAACGGAAAAATAATTCCCGGCAAACTCGGTGATTTGGCCCCGACCATTCTGTCGATGATGGGCCTGTCAATACCACCTGAAATGACAGGAAATATTTTAATTGATAACCCATAACTTCATTACAAAATTTCAACGTATGGTGAAAAAAATTTTACTTTTTTTGCTGGCCGCTTTTGTAGTTATTCAGTTCATACATCCGAAGCCTAATAAATCCCGGGGAGAACAACCCAATTATATCGGCAAAACTTTGCCGGTGCCCGATGATGTGAAATCCATTTTAACCAAAGCCTGCAACGATTGCCATAGCAACAACACCCGGTATCCCTGGTACTCGAATATTCAGCCGGTTGACTGGTGGATGAACGGGCATATAAAAAAGGGGAAAAAGGGACTGAACCTGGATGAATATACCAACCGGAGACTTCGTTACCAGTATCATAAAATGGAAGATATCATTGAACAGGTCAAAGAAGGTGAGATGCCGCTGAATTCTTATACCTGGACCCATCAGGATGCTAAACTCACAAAAGAGGAGAAAGACAAACTGATCAATTGGGCCCAAACTGTCATGGATACCCTCAAAGCAAGATATCCCGTGGATAGTTTGATAAGGAAAAAATAGCTACTATATTTGCAACCTGCAAAACATGCTGAAAACCGCTACCAAACAGGCTTCCGTTTATTTGCTCCTATTGCTGGCAGCCTTACCTCTTGTTTATATCCTGGTCACCCGGATTCAGCAACAAACGATCCGAAACAGGATGAAAGAACGGCTGGAAGCGCAGGTTTTGCATAAAGTTTCCATACCTGCTGATAAGATCCACTGGATTAAGCAGGGAAAAGAAATAATGCTCAACGGCCGCATGTTCGACATCAGGTCAGTAAAATTCCAAAGCGGGGAATATGTTATTTCCGGTTTATACGATGAAGAAGAAACAGTCCTGCTGGCTCAATTACAAAAAGACCAGCAGAATAATACTGATCACAGCAAACAACTCATTCAGATCTTTCAGCTTTTACAAACGATTTATCATGACCCGCAGGAAGAATTTGTTTTACCTGTAAATGAAACCGGGTCTTTATTTATAACAGTTACAACTCCCCTTTCTTCTCAATTCATTTCGATCTTCACACCACCCCCGCAGGCCTGATTGCAGATCATCTAAGAGTGTTTAATTATTTCTGTAATCAAAAAATTATTGTCATGAGGAAGTTTGTTTTACTTTCAGGATTACTCTATATTTCAATAAGCCTGTTTGCACAGGCAGACAGTCTCCCGGAAAAAAACCTGGATGAAGCCATTGTGTATTCCAACAAATTTGTGGAGAAGAAGAAAAATCTTGCCCAGAAAATCGACATCATCAGTTCAAGAACAATTGCCCGTTTTAACAGTCAGAATACCGGTGACCTGCTGATCAACACCGGGAATGTATTTGTTCAAAAAAGCCAGCAGGGAGGCAGCAGCCCTGTGATCCGCGGGTTTGAAGCGAGCAGGGTATTGCTTGTTGTAGATGGCATAAGAATGAATAATGCCGTTTACCGGGCCGGTCACCTGCAGAATGCGATCACGGTGGATCAGAACATGCTTGAAAGAGTGGAGGTTATTTATGGCCCGGCCTCAACCATGTACGGAAGCGACGGGCTGGGTGGTGTGCTTCATTTCAGGACCAAATCTCCGGTATTATCAGCCGGCGACAAATTGAAAGTTACCGGCACTGCGCTGGCCCGGTACAGTTCCGCCAATGAAGAAAAAACCGTTCATGCGGATGTAAGTCTCGGGGGAAAGAAACTGGGATGGCTTCAGTCTTATACATACAGTGATTTTGGCGATATGAAAATGGGAGATAATTATAAAAGTAAATATCCCGATTTCGGGAGGAGGTCAAAATATGTGCAACAGATCAATGGGATTGATTCTGTGTTAATAAATGATGATGACAGGATACAACGATTCTCGGGATACAAACAATGGGATATAACACAGAAACTTTTGTTCAAACAAAATGATAAGATATCACATAGTTTGAATTTCCAGTACTCTAATTCAGGTGATGTACCCCGGTACGACCGGTTACAGGACACCAAAAATTTCGGGGGCAGCATCGGTACCACGTTGCGGTTTGCCGAGTGGTTTTATGGACCGCAAACAAGATTACTCGCTGCCTATGAGTTAAATACTGGCCATGCCGGATTTTTCAACGAACTTAAAATAAATGTTAACCACCAGGACATAAAAGAAAGCAGGCAAACAAGAGAATATCGCCGTTATGACCGTTTTGACAGCCGGAGGGAGCATGTACAGGTAACCGGTTTTATTATTGACGGCAGGAAAAAATGGAATAATCATGAAATAAATATTGGAATCGACGGGCAATTGAATGATGTAAAATCAGTAGCCGACCGTACCAATCTGACAACAGGGGCCAAAACCAAATTAGATACCCGTTACCCGGACGGAAAAAACAAAATGAATTACTTCGGTTTGTATGCTCAGCATCTTTTAAAAATGAAAAACGGTTCCCTGGTGTTGAATGATGGCATCCGCCTTCAGGCCGTTAGTCTTCATTCAACCATTGTTGATAACTCATTTTTCAACTTGCCTGTTACGGATATCAAACAAACTCCTTTTGCTGTAACCGGTAATCTCGGCCTCGTTTATATGCCTGTTGTCAATACCAGGCTGACCGTTAATTTTTCATCCGGGTTCCGGGCCCCGAATGTAGATGATGCCGTAAAAGTATTTGAATCAAGTACTGCCAGTAAAAGGGTACTGGTCCCGAATGCTGATATCAATCCGGAATACACGTATAATTTTGACCTGGGTATTACTCAAACCATACCGGATAAATTAAGGTTTGAACTGACCGGGTTCTATACGTTTTTCAGCAATGCAATCGCAGCATCTGCTTTTAAATTGAACGGGCAGGATTCAATTATTTATAATGGCGTTAAATGTGCCGTGTTCGCCAGCCAGAATGTAAATAAAGCTTTTGTTTATGGCATCAACACAAGATTGAGGATCGACCTGGGTAAAAAAGTTTCATGGGATAATACCATCAGTTACACACACGGCAGGTATAAAAATCCGGATGGAACAAAAAAACCACTGGACCATGTGCCACCTGTTTTCGGGAAAACCAGTCTTCAATACAGCTATAAAAAATTCAGTACAGAATTCTATGGCCTTTTTAATGGCTGGAAAAAGATCAAAGATTATAATCAGGATGGAGAAGATAACGGTCAATATGCTACTGCAGACGGAATGCCTTCCTGGTTTACATTAAACTGGAGAGGAAGTTATGCCTTTACTAAGCTCCTTACGCTCCAGGCCGGTATCGAGAATATCGGGGATCGGAATTACCGGTATTTTGCATCGGGCTTTTCTGCGCCCGGTCGGAATTTCATAATCGCCCTGAGGGCCGGTTTCTAGATTTTCCTGTTCAATCTGCTCAAATAGGGTGAAGGCTTTGACTTTCACCCTATTATTTTTTCATCCCGGCCAAAATTTTACAATTATATGCAGCATACGTATAGAAAAATTGTCTAAATTACAGGCAACCAAAGGCAGTTATGACGGAGGAAGCCATTTTAAAAGGATGTTTGAATAACGATGCCGCCGCCCAGCGGGAATTGTACAACCGTTACAGTCCGAAGATGCTGGCCGTTTGTTATCGTTTTGCGCATAACAGGGAAGATGCCGAGGATATGTTGCAGGAAGGATTTATTAAGGTCTTTACACAGATTCACACTTTTGAAAACAGGGGCGCATTTGAAGGATGGATCCGCAGGATCGTCGTTCATACCTGCATCAATATCCTGAAGAAGAATAAAAAGTTCAATGAAAGTGTGGACATTATTCATGCAACCGGGGTACTGGTAAGGGAAGAAAGCGTACCGGCCATTATCCAAGCCAAACAGGTTGTAGAATGTATAAGGCTCTTGCCGTTGGGATACCGAACCGTGTTGAACCTGTATGCTGTTGAAGGCTACAGCCACCGGGAAATATCCAATATGCTGGATATTGAAGAAAGTACCAGCAGGAGCCAGTATACCAGGGCTAAATCCATGCTGGAAGATATTTTGATCCGTAAACGAATATTACAAAAGCCCCGCCTCACCGGAACAGACGGGGAGGTAAAACAACAAAAAGACTGGTTGGCAGCATTCAGCCGGAGATAATTAATCGTACCTGTCTGCCGGCAGGCAGGCCCAATTTGGTGACTGATTATGGAAAATAATTTTGACAACAGGGATTTTGAACAGTTTGTAAAGCAAAATGCAGATCAGTACCGGATGTTCCCGTCTGAAAAAGTATGGAAGAACATTCATCATGCATTGCATATACGCAGACGCTGGTATGGCCTGGGTCTTGCTGTCCTCCTAATTACTGCCGGTCTTGTAACCTGGGTAATGCTTTCTCCGCCTTCCGGGAATAAAGAAGCTTTATCTTATAAACCGGCTCCGGTTTCACAGCCCTCGTCCAACGAACAAAAAAACCTGGACAACCCCGTTCTTATCACTGTCTCAAATCCGGCAGACAATAAGACTGGTTTTATTTCTTCAAACGAAACCCTTCAAAAAAATGTATTTAATTCCGGTCCTGAAAATTTAGTAAAGGACAATAGCAATGACCAGGTAAATACTGACACACAGCAACCGAAGGTTGAGATTAATAAGATAACTGACTTATCAAATCCACCCGTACAGGTTGAAACACCGGCCAATCATCCTGCCCTGATCAGCAAACAGATGCTAACTGAAAAAACGGAGGTCAATACGATTATTAATCCGGCACAAAATAATAGCCCTCTAATAATATCTGATAACAAACAGTCCGACTTGGCCATAACCGATAAAATTCCGGTTGCAGAAAAAGGTGATATTTACCCGCTGAGCATTGAAAGCGTTGTGAATTCCTATAAACACCAGCGCAAAGGCAGGAACATGTCGTGGGAAGCATATTTAACCCCCACTATCAGTTACCGTAAATTGACGGAGAACAAAGCATTTGTCAATTCCGCCCAGTCAAATAACAATATTTACAATTATTATAATTCCGTATCCAATATTAACAATCTTGTCAGGCACAAACCTGATATGGGAATTCAACTGGGATTAAATGCCGGCTACCCGATTACAAGAAACATGAAAATCATTGCCGGTTTGCAGTTCAATGTAAGCAAGTATGATATCAGCGTCACGTATTCATCAGGCGATGTGGCTACCATTGCACTCAATACCGGAGGTGGCGTCAACTCTGTTTCCACGATTTCCAATTACCGCAATAATTCCAACGGCAGTAAAGCAGATTGGCTGCGGAACTATTATTTTTCAGCCTCGGTTCCGGTTGGTTTTGAATTGAAATTATCCGGAAACAATAAGACACAGGTTGGCGTTATCGGCACGGTGCAGCCAAGTTATATTTTAAGCGACAGGGCTTACCTGCTTTCAACGGATTATAAGAACTATGCAGAGGTCCCTTCATTGACCCGTAAATGGAATATGAGTACAAGTTTTGAGGTCTTTGCCGGAATTTCCACCGGTAAGATCGACTGGAGGATCGGCCCGCAGGTGCGATACCAGTTAAAATCAAGTTATGTTGCAAAATATCCCTTCAAGGAACATCTTTTTGATTTTGGTCTGAAAATGGGCATTATGCTCAAAAAATAAGATCAACACTAACTGCCGCACACTTAAAATATCCTGTCTTACTGAAGACAGGATATTTATTTTAAAGTATGGTTTCAGTTAATTTTGGGTATGAAAAATTATGTTGTTGTTTTCTTTTTTCTCCTGGTGACCATACCCGCCTGCCGGACAAAAAAGAAAGAACCTGAGAAAAATTTTGTCTCTGTGCTGTCGCTTATAAAAAAACAGGTGGCCCATGTAGATACGTCATTATACTCCATTATAAAAACAGTAACGATCGACAGTCTCCCGCCTGATACGTTCTATATCCCCCGCGAAGAGTTCCGTGACGCAGCAAAGGATTTTCTTTCCATACCGGATCTGTCCGATAAAAAAGTAGCGAAAAGATTTAAGGAAGAAACGATATATGATAAAACGATCAACCGGGTTGTCATAACCTACTCTCCCGAGGACCCGGCCAATGAAGAAATTCAAAAGCAGGAATTACTGGTCACTCCCGATATCGCTGCCGGGGATAAAGTGAATAATATCATCATTAATCTTATGATCAGTAACCGGGACAGTTCGTTGCAAAAAAACATGTTATGGCGAATGGACAAAAGTTTCCAGGTTGTTTCTATCCTGCAAAAACCGGGGAAACCGGATATTACGACCACCGTTAAAGTAACCTGGAATGAAGAGGATGTACAATGACCCTTTCCGCTTTTCAACATATTGCCCCGACCATTCCAGCACAGCCCGGTATTTATAAATATTTTGATGATCGCAATGAATTGCTATATGTTGGCAAGGCCAAACACCTGCGCAAAAGAGTAAGTTCCTATTTTACCAAAACTTTTTCCAGTTATAAAACCCATGAACTGGTACAGCGGATAGCGCGGATTGATTTCACCATTGTGAATTCCGAACAGGATGCTTTTTTACTGGAGAATACCCTGATCAAACAATTCCGGCCCCGGTATAATATCAACCTGAAAGACGATAAAACCTACCCGTATATCGTGATCAAAAAAGAACCTTTCCCCCGGGTCTTCCTGACCCGGAAAAAGATCAACGACGGATCAGAATACCTGGGTCCTTATACCTCTGTAAAAAAGGTCAGGGAGTTGCTGGAGTTCATCAAACAAACGATCCAGTTAAGAAACTGTTCCCTAAACCTGACTGATCATAATATCAAAAAGGGGAAATTTAAAGTCTGCCTCGAGTATCATCTTGGCAATTGCAAAGGCCCCTGCGAAAATTTACAAACAGCCGGAGATTATAATGAAAGTCTTTATCTTCTAAAAAACCTGCTCCGGGGAAACCTCGCTCCCGTGATCCGTCATTTTAAAAAAGAAATGAAAGATCTTTCTTCATCACTGGCTTTTGAAAAAGCTGAACAAGTAAAAAAGAAAATCAGTTTCCTGGAGAATTACCAGGCAAGATCTGTGGTGGCCGGCGCAAAGACCGGAAATATGGATGTGTTTTCCATATTGAAAGCCCGCTTCCCTTCAGAAAAAGAAAATGCAATTGCCTATGTTAATTACCTGATGGTCCGTAACGGTGCTGTCATACAGACTCAAACGAACAAAGTTGAATCACAGCTGGGGGAAAAGATGGAAGAGATACTTGCATTCTCCGTTGCGCAACTGAGAACTATATTTAATAGTGATGCTGCGGAGATCATTGTTCCGATATCCATAGTTTACCCGGATCATGAAATAAAGATAACGGTACCTAAAGGCGGCGACCGGAAGAAATTGCTCGAACTTTCCGAAAAAAATGCGCAGCATTTTATTGATGAACTGGAAAACAAAGAACGTTTGCAATTAAATATAAAAAGCCCGGACAAGCTGAAGTTGCTGGAACAACTGCAGCGGGATCTGCAACTGCCTCAGTTACCTGTTCATATTGAATGTTTTGACAACTCGAATTTCCAGGGCAGTTACCCGGTAGCAGCCATGGTTTGTTTTAAGAACGGGGAACCCCATAAAAAAGATTACCGGCGTTTTAATATCAAAAGTGTAAAAGGCATTAATGATTTTGCATCCATGAAAGAAACGGTATACAGACGCTATAAAAGACTGGCGGATGAAAAAGAATCCTTTCCCCAGCTGGTGATCATTGATGGGGGTAAAGGCCAGTTGAACGCTGCTATAGAAGCGATAACAGAACTTGGACTCAAAGGACAAATGACCCTGGTGGGCCTCGCTAAAAACGAGGAGGAATTATTTTTCAGCGGCGACAGCGCATCCATGAAACTGGCTTATAACAGCGATACGCTTAAATTCATCCGCCGCATAAGAGATGAAGTACATCGTTTCGGCATAAATTTTCACCGGCAGAAAAGAAGCCGGGGGGCTTTCAACAACGAACTGGACCAGATTAACGGGATCGGGAAGGAAACGGCTGAACAATTACTGAAAGAATTCAGATCCCTCAGCAAAATAAAAGAATCACTTGATGATCCCGGGGGAGAAAAAAAGCTGGAAGCAATCATTGGAAAGGCAAAAACAAAAATCCTGGCCGATCATTTCAGGAACAAACAGAAGAAGGCTGAAAAAAAGGACTAAGTAATTACACGAAAGAAAAGAAGGGCTTATTCTGCGTTAAAACGGCCCTGCATTCATTTATTCTTTGTTACTTCTACGAAGGGAAATTTCAGATTAAACCTAAGATCCGGGTGGTCCTTATCTCACTGAAAGCATAATTAAAAAAAATGGGGCCAGGATAGAAATCCAGCCCCGTTTTTAAAATCCAATATCCT
>CAZQGZ010000002.1:0-20245 GCA_964592935.1 uncultured Chitinophaga sp.
TTTTTTGATAGACTTTAATTAATTCTGGTTCTATTAATTTGAGTTTATACTCCTCAGCTGCTTTAAAAAACTTTCCATTCTCTGTTAATTTTCCATTTGGAGAGTACATTGGTTGATCTGCCGATTTTGGGCTTTTTACCCAACCTTTTTTTGCATCGTGACCTTCATAAATAAGTATTTTACCATCGTCTTCGATTTTATCATCATATGGCGCACCCTCACGAGTAGACATTAAAAAAATTGAAACCCCGCCATTAACTCGATAGTTCATGCCTCGCTGTAAACTATAGCCCTCAATTACATTCATTTCAGCATGAGAAATAATATCACCGGGACGAATTGCCATTACTTCTTAAAATCTTTACTATTGAAAAACTCTGTGAACGAAACATTAAGTGCCTTAATTAATCGTTCCAAAATTTCTAATGAAACATTACGACGCCCATTTTCAACATCTGTTACATAGGTTCTGTCAACTTCAGCTTTTAACGCAAGTGCTTCTTGGGATAATTCAAGTTCTTTGCGCAGTTCTTTTATCCGTTGACCCACTTTTTGCTTAATATTCATACCTGGAAGGTCAGTTATTGTGGCTTTTAAGTCAACGGACTTTAAGGGTCATTTCCTAAATTTTGAAGAAAGCTTAAGAATGAAACGGATTAATTAATTCAAGAGCAAAAAAAGGAATCAAAATATGATGACAAAAAGGGAATGACTGAATTCTTTATTCTTTTAAATTATAATCTTCGTAGTAGTAAAAGAATCGCTTACTTTCCTGATACAAATACTTTTGATGTTCATAATGAAATTGACGATTCATATGAAGATGATTTGACGGAAGAACAATTAAGAAATGAAAAACACATTGTGTTAGCTATTGAGAGAGGAGCTTTCTTTAAGTATGATTATTAATTGTTCATCAGAATTACCGAACCCCGAAGTGTGCAACACAACAGACGATGCCAGCAGCACTAGAGCCAGCAAACTAATCCCCTCACTTCCCCCTCACCCACTCTTTCGCAAATTCCAGTACTTCATCTTTCAAACTACCGGGGTTTTGTTTTATTTCTATATCCGGCAGCACCGGGTTGGGGTCGGCGGCATCGCCATTGGCCCGGATAAATTGTTTGCTGCAGGTGTAAAATGTCAACCCGGTGTTGGGCAACCGGTTCCAGTAGAGTTCGCCATAATCATTGGGGGCTTCCCCGGTGGCTTCGCCAATGATGGTAGCGAGTTGGTAATCTTTAATGGCATTGGCCAGCATATTGGCGCTGGAAAATGTGTTGGGCCCGGTAAGCACACATACTTTTCCGGAATAACGCAATTTGTTTTTCCCTCCGCCATGTGTGCGGGATTCAGTTTCGCTGATGATCTCCCCGGTGGTTTTATTTAAATACTCTTTGAAAGATCCGCCGGCATATACCGCATTGGTTTTCGCCTGCTCCCGGATGAATGTTTTATACTCATCACTTACTTTCCACCGGCTGCCCCCACCCATGCGAAAGGGTTTGCCGCTGATATAACCGATCAGTTTATCCCCGAGATTAGAATTGCCGCCGCCGTTCTGGCGAAGATCAATGATCAGTCCTTCCACCGGTTTGTCTTTTATTGCTGTAAAAACCGAATCGAGAAATAAAGTGAAGGCCGGCAGGTTGCTCATGGATCGGAAGTTGAGGTAGCAGATATTCTCTGCTGTTCGCTGAAAAGTATAGGGCGACTGTGTGGTGGTAATGGAATTTCTTTTTCTCACTTCAGCAGCCCTTGCCTGCAAATCCGGCAAACTCAGTGGCTGAATAGTTATTTCTTTTTCCACACCGCCATGGATATAGCTTATGCGGTAAGGTGGTTCTATGTTGTGCAATACCAGCTGACCGGCAAAATCACGCAGTACCTGTATGTTTCGCCAGGCGGGAAGTCCGCCATAACAAGATGTAAAATCTGCCATCAGCGCTTTGGAAGATTGTCCATTGATATGGGTGACCAGGTCACCGGTTTTTAATACACTGTCCGCCGAGAGATCGTAACGCACCACCAGGTTCTCCCCGTTGAATTCTTTGATCAGCACCGGGAATAGTTTAATAGCGCCATCCTGTATTTGTTTTTGCAATGCGGCAGGATAACCAATACTGCTGTGGCCTTCATTGTACGCTGCCATCATGGTTGAAAAACAGGCCCATGCTTCCGGCAATGTGGTGTTTTCTTTTAAAGAAGTGATGATGCTGTCGGTGCGTGCGGTGAATTTTTCTTTGGAAATGGCATGATATGGATTGGGATGAACATGTTCAACGGTTGTTATCAAAAAATGGATATCATCCTTTACCTGTTGGCGGGAAAATGTTTTTTCTTTTTCTGTTTGAGAAAACAGGGCGAGGGGGAAAAGAAAGGATAGTAGAATGAGATGTTTCATGGTTTTGCCGGGAATTATTTTTCAAATGTAGAGCTTAAGTTGGAACCTGTTGGGGCCAACTGGCGGCGAATCTTTGACAGTTTAAGAGCAATCTGCATTCAGGAAAATTATCAGCGCCTTCAGGGTTTTGAAATAACACGAAGCGGAGTCTTGCCCATTGCCGCAACCATTACGGATGATTAAACAAGAGGACGGGGCAAGTCCGGAAAAGGTGGCGTGGGCTGGCAAAAGCTGCGGAGCATTAGCTTTTGCCTTGACTTTTTTGCTTACTTTTTTTGTCAAGAAAAAAAGTAAGAAAAGAATATACACCGGTTGAAAAAATCAGGCGAACTGAAAATAAACGACAATGCATTTGTGGCGCTGGCATTGCTGGTGGCACAGAGCAATCCCAATGATAAAGAGATCATGATCAGGCTGGTGATAAACCTGGTACGCAGTAAACTCCTTCAATAGTTTGACCTCTTCCCAACCAGCTTTCCTTTACCCGGTTTTTCCACCAGCGGTTCCCCTTTCCGATAAAATAAGATTTCCTTTGTCTAAAACTAACTATCATGAAAACAAGATCCCTCGCTATCCTGCTGTTGGCAGTTGTTTGTACAACACCCTCCTTCAGCCAGGCCCTCCGCATTCCGGAAAATACCAACTTCGTTTGCATGACCGGCCGCAAGGTCGGCGTTACCGAAATCCAGATACATTACAGCGCCCCCGGTGTAAAGGGCCGCGAAGGAAAAATATACGGTACCGATGTGGTGCATTATGGCTACTCCGTGCTGGGCTTTGGTTCCAATGTGGCTTCGCCCTGGCGGGCCGGCGCCGATGAGTGCACCGTGATGTCCTTCTCCACCGATGTGACCATCAACGGCCAGAAACTTCCCGCTGGCAAATACGCTTTCTTTATTGAAGTGCACGAAGACAGCAGTATCCTCATCTTTAATAAAAACATCAAAGAATGGGGCAGCTATTTCTACCGCAAAGAATGGGATGTGCTGCATGTGCCCACCGTACAAAAGAAAAATCAACCGGTGTTGCAGGAAAGATTAGCTTATAATTTTTCCAACCAGACCGATCACTCGGTTGATATCTCCCTCGACTGGGAAAGATGGAGCTTCCCCATCCATGTGGAAGTGGACCTGAAGGCGACCGTACTGGAGAGTATCCGTGAGCAGATGAGCGGCGCCATCGGTTTTGATCCCGCCAGCCTCGAAGCGGCAGCCCAATGGTGCGTGGCCAATGATATCAACTATGAGGAAGCGCTGAACTGGATCAACTCCGCCACTGACCCCCGGCTTGGCGGCCGTACAACTTTTGCGGCCCTTTCCACCAAAGCTAAGATCCTGGTGAAGATGGGAAAGAATAAAGAAGCAGATGATATGATGAAAACTGCGATGGAGAATGCAACGGTCAATGAGTTGCACAGCTATGGCAGGCAGTTGCTGTCAGAAAAGAAACTCACCGAGGCAATGGCCGTTTTTCAAAAGAACTATGAGAAGAATAAAGGGGCATGGCCTACCAATGGAGGTCTGATGCGTATGTATTCCGCCCTGGGTGATTACAAAAAAGCATTGCAATATGCCAACGCGGCCCTGGCCCAGGCGCCTGATGAACCATCGAAAAGATTTATCGAAGGAGCCATTAAAACACTGAGTGAAGGGAAGCCGTTGTAACGCACTCCTGATACAAATCACCAGATACCCTGATCAAACTCCGCGCAGGGTAAGTTCAGTATGCCGACTTTTATGATAGCCTGCCTGTGAAAACAGGCGGGCTTAAATCATTTATTCATCCTTAAAATATTTTTTTATGATCTATGATAAAGTCATGGACCTCGCCGGTCCCGGTATCGGCAGTTATGAAGAACTGGACCATTCCATACTGCCCAATGATTATAAACCCCTGCTCGCCCCGATGGAAAGAATGGAAGCCCTGTTTGCCGTGAAGCGTTACATCGAAGACAACCTCTGCAAGGAACTCAACCTGAAAATGGTGGTTGTTCCGCTGATCGTGGAAACGGCCAGCGGTGTCAATGACAATCTTGACCGGGACGGATCCCGAACCGCCATTGACTTCCAGTGCGGCCTCGGCCTGGAGAAACGCATCCGTGCCCAGGTGGTACAGGCCGCTACCAAATGGAAAAGAACGGCGCTGAAACAATTTGGCTGCAAACCGGGTGAAGGGATCAATACCGATATGCGGGCCGTACGAAAAGATTATTTCCTCGATCATGATCACAGCTGTTATGTGGACCAGTGGGATTGGGAACGGGTGATCACCGATGCCGACCGTAACCTGGATTTCCTGACAGGCATCGTTAAAAAAATATGGAAAGTGATCAAAGGCGCTGAAGCATATGCGTTAGATACTTTTCCCAAATTGAAAACACGCAATATTCCCGAACTCCCGGATGAACTCACTTTCCTGCATGCAGAAGAAATACTCGATATGTATCCCGACCTGCCCCGCAAACAAAGAGAAACAGCCGTGCTGCAGAAATACCCTGCTATTTTTATTTATGGTATCGGCTGGGTACTGGAAGATGGTTACCCGCATGAAATGAGAGCCGCCGACTATGATGACTGGGCTACCGAAACAAAATCAACAAGCGGGAAAGACACGCATGGCATTAATGGCGATATCCTGGTCTGGAACCATATCACCAAAAGAAGGCATGAGCTTTCATCGATGGGTATCCGCGTCAATGCAAAAACTTTAAGACAGCAGCTGGAATTGACCAACCAGCTTCACCTGCTTGAAACGCCCTATCACCAGGGGATCATCAACAATACGCTTCCGTTGAGTATTGGCGGCGGCATCGGCCAGTCGCGTACCTATATGTCCTTGCTGAGAACAGCGCATCTCGGTGAAGTGAGTTGCTCGGTATGGCCAAAGGAACTGAAAGCGATTTGTGATAAGAGGAATATTCATTGCATTGAATAGAAGGGAAGAATATATTCACAGAATTAACGCTGTGCTTCGCTGTGGTAAAATAAAACCACAGCGCACACGGAGAAACACGGCGAACTTTGTTTTCACGCTGTGAATCGCTGTGTTCGCCGTGGTTTAATATTCTTACAACTCTCTTTATATTTACCCCGTGAAAACCCTGCTCATAATAAGTTTCCTCGCCGCCATTATTTTTATTGGCAGCCGCTGTACTACCCGTGCGGCCGATGATATGAAAGACCTGGATGAAAACATGCTCGATATGATGGCTTATCATGATAACCTCGGGCTTTATATCCGGCGCGGCGATGCGGACTATGCCCTCTGGCTGCTGGATGGAATGGACAGCCGGCTGCAGTTGATTGCCCGGAAATTCACCACGCACCGTAAACTGAAATATCCCTTTGAAGAAGCCTACCGGGAAAAATTAAGATCCCCGATCCGCGGTATCCGTGCCGCGCTCGAAAAAAATGATTTTCCCAAAGCCACCGAACAATACCGCCTGCTGACCCGGAAATGCAATAGCTGCCATACCGATCATGATATCGATAAAGAAGTGGTTGATCATACCCGTTAGTAAGGGCTGTTGATTCCGCAGGAAGAATTTTTTTATAATTATGACCTTTTACACCGGCAGGTAAATGATGTTTCGTTTTTCCTGCCGGTCATCGTTTCAATCACCCGTTTCATTCAGCCTTCTTGCTTTTACAACCATCCCGTCCCCCTCTGAAGCCGGGGTGATGGAGATCGTCATTTCATTTTTAGACGGGTGTAATTCAAGTTTTATGGAATATTGTTCTTCCACATTCCTGGTGGTGGCCTGGCAGGTAATCATATTGCCAATCACTTCACCGCATTCAATTTCTGCGCTGCGTTCCCCGTGCTGTTCTTCCCTGGGATACAGGTTGAGCCGTCCATTGGTGTACTCGATAAAAAGATCATCCTTGGGATCACCAAGCTTTATCCCTTTATCATCGGCAGTTAGTGATTCATATGGCCGCCAGACACCCGCAAAATCTCTGGCTTTTACCCGGGTATCCTGAAAAGTAAAATCATTGATGTTGTCTTTATCTTTTTTATCATAATCTTTTTGCAGATCCTTCATTCCTGTTTCTTTACCGGTACTGTTCTTATTCTTTTCATTATTCCAGATCAAAAAGCCGATACCGGCCAGCACCACGATAACGATAACCGGTGCGGCCCAGGGTGGTAAGGCCTTCCTGGTTTTGTCGGGTGATGCCGCAGCCACCGGTATATTTTGAACCGGTGCAATATAGGGCGGAGGCGTTTTTTCTGAAACGGTGTTTTGAGTGGTACTCTTTCCGATGGTTGATAAAGCAAAACCACAGGAAGTGCAAAACATGAAGTCGGCCTGGTTGGCCGTTCCGCATTTCGGGCAATATATCGTGTCTGACATAAAAATATATTTTAATAAAGGTAAAAAGTTTGCCGGGAAAATGAGATGAAGTTTCCCGTCCGCCAGCCGGGTAATCCGGCCCATGATGAGCATCATGTAAAAAACAAACCGCAACGATTGTTCCCCCACCGGACCCATTCTACCTTAGCCCGGATAATAAGTTCTTAATAAGAGGAAACATTTTTTTAAATAAAGCACATGAAAAAAATATTATTAATCAGCTTTGGAATTATTTGTATTGCTTTTTGTTTTTCCTGCAATAACAATAAAACCTCCGCGGGTTCAAAAGAAAAAACAGGCAAAACAACCGTTGACAAAACCGGAACGGGTATTGCCGGCACCTATTCCACCACCGAACTCGGTATGCCCATGCAGTTCGTACTGAAGGATGACGGCACCGGGCATGAGCTTTATCACAGCGAGAACCGGCCCTTTACCTGGACCCGAAAAGACGGGAAAGTGTATTTCAAATACAACGGGGAGCCAACGGAATTTGAATTGCCTGTTGATGTTGCAAAGGGTGAGATCCATTACGGCTCGCTGGTCTATAAGAAAGAGTGATGCGGATCGGTCATGACCGGGATCAGCCGGTAAGCCAATGGAGGTAATCGTTTTCTCCCGGGGGCCGGGTATTATCTTCTAAAAAAAAAAGTGACAATCCGCTTGTTGTAGCCTGACCGTAATTCGTTGTGTCCTTCGTGGTTCGTCGTGTCCTTTGTGTTCCGGAAATGCAGGAGCACAAAGAACACAAAGCAACACGAAGGACACAACGATAGATTTAAAGCATTTCTCATTATTGCGAACCCTGGTTTTGTTTTTATACGTATAATTTAAATAAACTGATATGAAAAAGTTATTTATCATGCCGTGCATCATCAGCATCTTTCTGGTTACCGTGGCCCTGACAACCCGGAACAACACCTATATCAAAACCGACAAAGTGGACCTCATCACCATGACCAGTGTCCGCTGTTTTTTCAGTCTCGCCGGTGATAATATGTCGAAGGCAGGCGTTTGCCTGAACCTGACCGGGAACCCGATAACGCCTTCCAAAATTGATATCCCTTTAAGCGTACCAACCATTTTGCTGAATAATGTAAAACCCAAACAATTCAATGTAGGGGTGAAGGGTCTTACCTGGAATACCACGTATTATATCCGGTCTTATGTAAAGAACAATGATGGCACCATCGTGTATGGAAATCAGCTGACGTTTAAAACCTTGCCGAAGCAATAGGTTTTATACCACAAAGGGCACAAAGAGAATACATCACAAAGTTCAGCAAGACATCTTTGTGGGCTTTGTGAAAAAAATTTTGTGTCCTTTGTGGTAAAATTTTGCCGCTGTCAATCTGGCAAATCTTTCCCCATTGGAACAATGCTTGCATTATCTTGCATGCCCGTAAAAATATTTTAAACTCAACCACTATGATCAAGGAAAAAGGAACCATTTCCGTCAACACCGAGAATATCTTCCCTATCATTAAAAAATTTCTCTACTCCGATCATGAAATTTTCCTGCGGGAACAGATCAGCAACGCAGTAGATGCCACCCAGAAAATAAAAAGACTGGCCGCCCTGGGTCATTATCCCAAAGACCTTGGTGAACTGCGTGTCAGGGTGTCGGTAAATAAAAAAGCAAAGACCATTACCATTTCCGACAGCGGTATCGGGATGACGGCCGAAGAGATCAAGAAATACATCAACCAGGTGGCCTTTTCAGGGGCTACCGAGTTCATGGAAAAATTCAAGGAAGCCAAAGACGCCAACGAGATCATCGGCCGGTTTGGTCTCGGGTTCTATTCCGCTTTTATGGTCGCCGATAAAGTGGAGATACAAACTCTCTCCTACCTGGAAGGTGCCGAAGCTGCCTGCTGGACCTGCGATGGCAGCACGTCTTTCGAGATCACCAAAGGCCGGCGCAAAGAAAGAGGCACGGATGTGATCCTCTATATCAATTCCGAATCGGAAGAATTTTTGGAAGAACACCGTATCAGCTCTATCCTGGATAAATACGCCAAATTCTTACCCGTGCCCGTACAGTTCGGCACCAAAAAAGAATCCGTACCCGATGGGGAGGATAAGGAAGGCAAACCCAAATACAAATCCGTTGATGTTGATAATATCATCAACACAACCACACCCATCTGGACCAAATCACCCACGGAACTGAAAGATGAAGATTATCTTTCCTTCTACCGGGAGCTTTATCCTTTCTCGGAAGAACCTTTGTTCTGGATCCATCTCAACGTGGATCACCCGTTCACCCTGACCGGCGTTTTATATTTCCCCAAACTGAAAAATGATTTTGAGATCCAGAAAAACAAGATCAAACTCTTCAGCCGGCAGGTATTCATTACCGATGAAGTGAAAGATATCGTTCCGGAATTCCTGCAATTATTACACGGTGTGATCGATTCGCCGGATATCCCGCTCAATGTAAGCCGTTCTTTTTTGCAGGCCGACAGCAATGTAAAAAAGATCAACAGTTATATCTCCCGCAAAGTGGCCGACAAACTCAGCGAGTTGTTCAAGAAGGACCGGAAAGTGTATGAATCCAAATGGAACGATATCGGCATTTTTGTGAAATACGGCGCTATTTCCGATGAAAAATTTTATGAGAAGGCCAAAGAGTTTTTATTGCTGGGCAATACGGCGAATGAAAAATTTACATTGGAAGAATATAATATTAAGGTAAAAGATTTCCAGTCGGACAAGGACGGACACCTGGTCTATCTCTATACTGCCGATCCCGAAGGCCAGCATAGTTATGTTCAGGCTGCCAATAAAAAAGGATATGATGTGCTGCTGATGAATTCCCCGATCGATACTCATTTTATCCATCACCTCGAGATGAAAGGGGAAAAAATTTCCTGGAAAAGGGTGGACGCCGAGGTGACCGATAAACTGATTGTAAAGGAAGATGCCGCAAAACATGCGCTCAGCGAAGAGGAGACCGGTAAACTAAAATCCATTTTTGAAAAAGCCATTGACAGACCCGACAGTTATAAAGTGGAAGTGGAAAGCCTGCCGGCAGATACCATGCCTGTCACCATTACGATGGAAGAATGGATGCGGAGGATGAAGGATATGAGCAAGCTGGGAGGCGGGATGAATTTTTACGGCGCCATGCCGGATACTTATAAGGTATCGGTGAATGCCAATCACAAATTAATATCCAGAATATTAAACGCAGAAGAAGAAAAGCAGATCGCGATGGCCAGGCATGCTTTTGATATTGCTTTGCTGGCGCAGGGCTTGCTGAAAGGAGCCGAGCTGACAGCATTTGTGGAAAGGAGTGTGGAAGTGATATGATTTTTTGGCCACTAACCCGCTTACCGGCAGGCAGGTTTCACGAATGGCACGGATAAATACAATTAAATAAAAATTGATTGCCTGTGGCAAAAAAATATTCCTGGCCCAAACAATTCGTGTAATTAAAAATTTAATTATTTATAAAAATAAGTGAGGCCGGCTCTTTAGGAAATCAATTCGTGTAATTTGTGTAATTCGTGGCAACAATTTTTTCTTATTCCTGCAATTCGTGGCCCTTTCTAAAAATTTATCGTACCTTTTTCCTAAACATGATCAAATGCGCAATCTGTTACTGTCAGGATTTATCCTATGCAGTTCTCTTCTTCATGCCCAGCTCACCGCCATCCGATGCGGGAAACTGATCGATGGAAAAAATGATCAGCCCCTCCTGAACAAAGCCATCATCGTTGAAGGCAATACGATCAAAGAGATCGTGGAGCAACCCGCCATTCCCCGAAATGCCACGATCATTGATCTGAATAATAAAACCGTGTTACCGGGATTGATCGATTGCCATACGCATGTTTTATTGCAGGGTGATATCACGGCGGAAGATTATAATGAACAGGTTTTGAAAGAAAGCATTCCTTACCGGACATTGAGGGCCGCTGTGGCCTGTAAAATTGCGCTGATGAACGGCTTCACAACCATTCGTGACCTCGGAACCGAAGGCGCCATGTATGCCGATGTGGATCTGAAAAAAGCCATTAACAACAACCTGGTCCCGGGACCGCGGATGTTTGTCTCCACGTTAGCTATTAATACAACCGGTCATTATTCTATCGGCAATTCCGAATACAGCTGGGAACTGCATATGCCAAAAGGCATCAAAGAAATTACCGGCGCTGACGAGGCAAGAAAAGCTGCAAGGGAACAGATCAGTTATGGTGCTGACTGGATAAAAATTTATGCCGACCGGGGTTATTACCGTTTGCCCGACAGCAGTTTTCGCAGCCGCGTCAATTTTACCAGTGAAGAGATCAATGCGATCGCGGATGAAACAACTCGGTCAGGAAAATTTCTCGCTTCGCATGCGGTTACCCGTGATGGAATTATCTATTCCCTGAACGCCGGTGCAAGAACCATCGAACATGGATTTGCCATGGATGAGGAATGCATGGACCTGGTGATCAAAAAAAATGCATACTGGTGTCCAACCGCTGCGGTGATCGATTATGTTACGGAAGGAAGAGCAAGGGCCGGTAATCCTGTCAATGCCCAAATGCTGAGAGCATTACCCGCCATTTTTAAAAAAGCGCTGGACAAGGGAGTGAAGATCGCATTCGGTACCGATGCGGGCGGATTTGACTGGCAAAAAATTCCGCAGGCCCGCGAGTTCTCTTATTATGTGCAATGGGGCATGAAGCCGATGCAGGCCATTAAATCGGCCACCACGGTGGCTGCTGAATTATTAAATAAATCAGGAAAACTCGGAGAGATCAGCAAAGGTGCCTTCGCAGATATCATTGCGGTGGACGGTGATCCGTTGCTGGATATAAAACTTTTGGAGAAAGTAAGTTTTGTGATGAAGGACGGGAAAGTGGTGAAAGAATGAGGCCCCGTCAAATGAGGGCGCCCGGTTTATGATTTATTTCACATCTCCTGTCATTGAATAGAATAATTTTACCCGGCCTTCCCGGAAAACCATTCTCGTACCTGCCGTACTCTTGCCAACCACCTAAACCGTTTTGATCATGACTACAAAACATAAGCAGGGTGAATTATGGGGTACGGCGCCCCATGACTGGGCGCTCTGCCTGGAGATCACATTTATTCCTTTGTATAAAAAAATGATCAGTAAAACCAATATGGCATCGCCCTGCCGGGTACTGGATATTGGTTGCGGTTCGGGCCTGTTCCTGCGGATGGCCGGGGCAAAGGGCGCCACCACCACCGGGATAGATGTTACTCCCGAATTACTGGAAGTTGCCCGGCAAAGAAATCCCGCTGCAACACTTTTGAACCAGGAGATGGACCGCTTGTCCTTTCCCGAAAAAAGTTTTGATATCGTTACCGGTTTTAATTCACTGCAGTATGCGGATGATATTCTGCATGTGCTGAAAGAAATAAAAAAAGTAATGAAAGATGATGCCAGGCTGGCCATCGCTGTCTGGGGCAGCCCGGAGGAATGTGAGGCGCTGACGGTATTATCTTCCATTGCCAGACTTTTACCCGAACCGATGGCAGGCAGCCCGGGCCCGCTGGCGCTTTCGGAGGAAGGCCGGGTAGAAAAACTGCTGGATGCCGCCGGGTATACTGTCCGGGAAAAAGGGGTTTCAGAATGTCACTGGAATTTTTCTTCCCTTGATGAGGCCCTCAAAGGCATCCTGTCGGCGGGACCCTCGGTGGAAGCCATCCGGTATGCCGGTATGGAAAAAGTGAAAGAGCAATTGATAAAAACACTGGAGACCTTCAATATTTACGAGGAAAGTTATGTGCTGGAAAATGTGTTTCATTATTTCATTGCCGGGAAAGCATAATGAACGCTCATATCTGTTGTTCCATTTTCATGCATACAAAAATTTACCGGTAGTGGTACCGGTTCAAAAATAAAAAAAGCCTCGAAGACTCAAACCTGCCTGCCATGCCTTCGGCAGGTAAACCGGCAGGCAGGGACACAAAATTTCACAAAGATTGCTTTGTGTTACTTCCTGCCCGGGTGTATTTGTGGCCAAATTAAACTGTACTTCAACCAACCCGCAACACCCATTCACTTCATCCTGCTTATTTTTTTCTTTTCCGCAACAGGAATACAGCCAGCAACAGGGCCACTATTCCCGCGGCAACATACCAGTATTGCTTCAGCAGGGAAAGAATGTCCTTGCTTTTTGAATCACTTGTTTTGTTTTTCGCCGTTGGTTCATTCCATTTTATATTGAACTCCCCTTTCGGAATTTTCATAAGTACATCAGCCGCTTCAAACCTGGCTGTATCCTGGATGACATAGGGAGATTTTGAATCGTTCAAATATACTTTCCCGGCCGGTACCGAGATTCTTTCATTATTTTTTTTGATCTCAACTTCCACTTCCCCTTCATAAACGATGAGTTTGCTGGCATCGCTGGTCCGGGTAAAAAGAAAACGGGTGCCCTTTCTTACCAGCTTTTCATTAAAGGATTCAATGATGAGATTCCTATTGTTGTCTGCCTTTTCGCCATTTACATAAAGACCTCCTTCGTCCATCATTAACGTTAAATCCTTTCCTGTATTATTAGTGATTGTTACATGCGAATAGGGCAATACCATCATAATCGTGTTCCGGTCCGGGCTCATCAGTAAGGTGCCGTTTGGCCCCGTTACCATTTTGGTTCCTGCTTTCGGATTGCTGTTCTGAGGAATCTTATTTCCATTCTTATCCGTAAAACTGATATCATCGGAAAGAGCCTGTAGCATATTCTCAAAATAATCAGCAGGCTGAACCTGGGTGATCTTTCCCGATCCCCCGCAATGTCTTGTAAGCGTATTGAGTTTGGCAACTCTTTTTCCATTGATCAGCACGTTTTCATCAGCTTCTATTCCGGTAATCACAAATGTATTGGGACCCGCACAGGCCATATGCGTGCCGCGATCGCCTTCACAGGCTACAGGCATTCCATCGATCAACACATTGGCATTGCCTGTGACAACATGACCCACCACCGGCAACGGATCGGCCGGTCCTCCATGTGAATCCGCAGGGCATACAACAAAGCTGCCTATCCTTGCATATTTATTGGCATCAACAGTTATGACCGGGTATTCTTTTTTATATTTTTTCCCCTCGTACTCTACGGTCAAAATAATTTTGTTGTCACCAACCCGATTGAATGTTGGCCGGCTGGAAGCTCCTGTTTCCGGTTCAAAGTCTGCCGTGCCGCTCCATTGGATCTCGTCGCTCAGGTCTTTTTCCACTTCACCATCTTTGTTCAATATTTTGAATTCAGCGCCGAAGAGCCAGCCCTTATCAAATACTTTCGGGCTTTTACCCAGCGGGAATAATAATACAGGCGCCATTTCTTCGGTGCGCAATGTAAATTTCATGAACCCCTGTTTACGGCCATCCACCGTAACACTCAGGGATCCGCTCAGGTTTCCACCCTCACCCGTACCCGATATTTCACCCGGCACATCTTTTTCCTCGAAGTGATTACCAAGCCGGCTGGCATCCATTAATGCCATGTGAATTTTGCCGGTTGCCAGAATGCTGTTAGCCGTTAGTTTTCCTTTCAATGTTCCGGCAAAGCTTACATAATCATCCGGCTCGGAACGGGGTCCCGCTTTCAGGTTGATGGTAACCACCGCTTCGCCCCCGGAAACAACCACGTTCATCTGGTTGGTATAAAACTCCGCGTTTTGCGAATCGTTGCCTTCAAAATAAAAACTTCCCTTAAAGGTTGATTCCTGGGCATAGCTCCGCCCAAAAGCCAGCAAACAGATTGCTGCCAGACAGATTATCCGTTTCATGAAAATCATTTTGATAAAGGTTTCTCAAAAAAACCCCATTTTCCAATGATCTAATTCATACCCGGGAATGATTATTATTAAACCGGGGGCATTGCAGACATGATTGTCGTGAATGGAAAAGTGATGAAATGAATAATAAGAAATGAGAAAGTGTTTCGTTCTTTTAAGCATTCCGGTTTTTGTTCCTGGTTTATTAAAAGACGCACCGTTTATTTCGAACGATTACTTTCTGATTTCTCATTTTTCATTTCTTATTTCTCATTTAATGCCCGCGCCCTGCTCCAGCCAGCATCGTATCACATCCCTTTCCTCCGGTGTCATATTGGTCTTGTTGTTCTGGGGCATAGTTTGAGTGATGACGACCCGTTGCATGATGAGGTCTTTCTTGGCAACGATCTCCTGCGGCGTATCATATTTCACCCCGTTGGGCGGAGCCGTATATACATTATCGGTAGGTTTGGAAGAATGGCATTGTACACATCGTCGCTGAATAATAACATTTACTTCTGCATAACTGATCGTTGAACATTTTTTGTTGGCAGGTTGCGGGGCGGTAACATAAGCAACCCCGAGTAAGATCATTACAGATACCGGTAAGATCCATATGCTGAGCTTTCCCTGTTCTCTCAGGTTAAGCCAGTGTTTGATACCTGCCGCACCGATACTGATGGCGGCCAAAACGATCCATTGGTATTTATTACCAAATGTGCTGGGAAAATGATTGCTCACCATCACAAATAAAACAGGCAGCGTGAAATAATTGTTGCTGATGGAGCGGAATAAAGCATTCTTTCCTTTTTGCGGATCGGGTAATTGTCCCTGCTTTGCCGCCTTCACCATCGCTTTCTGCGCCGGGATGATCACAAAATAGACATTGGCCACCATGATACTCCCGATCATGGCGCCGAAATGCAGGAAAGCTGCACGGGCAGAGAAGACATGGCTGTAGAAATAGGCAAATCCGATTAAGAGGATGATACCCGTGAATGCAAAGAGAAATGGTTTTTTGCTTAGCGGTGATTTGCAAAGCAGGTCATAGATGATCCAGGCCGTGATAAATGAACCAATGCCGATACCGATCGCCTGCATGGAAGTCAGTTTCATCACATTCGTATCGATCAGCATGGCCGATGCATTGAAATAATAAATGATGAAGAGCAATGCAAAACCGGATAGCCAGGTGAAATAGGCTTCATACTTGAACCAGTGCAGGTGTTTGGGAATGGTCTTCGGCGCTACTTTATATTTTTCGAGATAATAAAATCCGCCGCCGTGAACGGCCCAGAGGTTACCGGCCAGTTCATCCCTTACATTTTCAGTTCTGTTAAGCGCATTTTCCAAAAACACAAAATAGAAGGAAGCGCCGATCCAGGCAATGCCGAAAGTGAAGTGCATCACCCTTACCGCAATATTCAGCCATTCCATTAAATGTCCTTCGTACACGGTGCCCCTGACCATAAAATAAACAGCCACGATAATTGTGATGATGGTAAAGACGATCGCAGCGTATAACCAGTTTTGAATAGAGTGGGCTTTTTCCAGTTGTTCTTCGTTACCGGTATTCCTTTTGATGATGCCATGCACCCGGTACGTCATGATGATGAGCACGACGAGAATGGTTGTGGATAATATAAGGAGTATAACCGGCATTTTTTATCAGCAAACGGATGACAGGGATCGGATGGATGACCACAGCTCGGATCCTTTCCTGCAAAGCAATGTAATAGTTTTTTTACGGATTATTAATCAGCACCCGATAATCCGTGAAAATCTTTTTAATCAGTGTCCCCGAAAAATCGGGGCAGGCTATCCGTGTGCCTTTTACTATTTTTATATTTCATTATGAGTAAAGCTGCCATTATAAGCAATCGTGTCATTACGCCGGTTGGAATAAAAAAGGCGGTTGTATTAATAAATGATGGAAAGATTGCTGGCGTGGCAGATGAATTACCGGGAGGTGATTTTCCTGTAACAGATGTTGGAGATCATGTGTTGATGCCGGGCATTGTTGACCCGCATGTACACATCAACGAACCGGGCAGAACAGAATGGGAAGGATTTGATACCGCAACCCGGGCTGCCCTTGCAGGCGGAATTACTTCATTGGTGGAAATGCCGCTGAATGCTTCGCCGGTGACAACAACTGCGATGGCGTATGATAAAAAATTGAAAGCTGTGAAGGGAAATGGTCAGACGGGGACCGTCAGACCATTTCCCGGAAAACTGCATACCAACTGTGGGTTCTGGGGCGGTGTCATTCCGGGAAATGAAAATGATATTGAGCCTTTGATTGAAAAAGGGGTATTGGGTTTTAAAGCCTTTCTCACTCATTCGGGAATCGATGAATTTCCCAATGTAACGGAAGATGATTTGAGGAAAGTAATGCCGGTTATTTCAAAACACGGTTTACCATTATTAGTTCATTGCGAACTTTCTGGCAACCAGCCACCAGAATCAAGAATCCAGAATCGATCCTATTCAAACTATCTCGCATCAAGACCCAAAAAATGGGAAGATGATGCGATCGCATTGATGATTCGTTTATGTGAAGAATTTAATTGCCGTACGCATATTGTTCATTTGTCTTCTGCTGATCCGGCCGAACAGATCATGAAGGCCAAACATAGGGGCCTGCCCTTAACGGTGGAAACCTGCCAGCATTATTTATATTTTACTGCAGAAGATATCCCGGATGGACGAACCGAATTCAAATGTGCACCTCCGATACGTGAAAGAGCAAATAATGAAAGAATATGGCAGGCATTGAAAGAAGGTATCATTGATTTTGTGGCCACCGATCACTCCCCTGCGCCCCCGGAAATGAAAGAATTGGTTTCCGGTGATTTTATGAAAGCATGGGGTGGTATTTCTTCTTTACAGTTTGCTTTGCCTGTTTTATGGACAGCAGCAAACAGGCATGGTGTCGATTTGAGTGATATAGCAAAATGGTTATGTGAAAACCCCGCCAAATTACCGCAACTGAAAACAAAAGGAAAAATAGAAAAAGGATACGATGCCGATCTTATTGTGTGGAATCCCGAAGAAAAAATAATGGTGAAAGAGAATATGATCCTTCACCGGCATAAGATCACCCCCTATCTTGGTGAAGAATTATCCGGAGTAGTGAAACAAACCTGGCTGAATGGAGAAAAAGTTTTTGATGAGGGAAAGTTTTTACATTTGAATAAAGGAAGGGTTTTATCCGCCAATTAACATGAATTTGCACGGAAACATATCAGGATTCCCTTTCGTGTAAATTTGTGAAAATCCGTGGCAAAATATTTATTGCCGAAGGCAATCCATTAATATTTAATTGTAATTATTGGTGTAATCAGTGCTATTCGTGGCTAACCAAAAAACATATATGGCAGTTCCGGCTTTTACAAATCTTACAGACCTTGCAGCAGAAAAACTCGGTGGCAACGTTTTATCCTGCAGCGATGATTTTTTTGCGGAGAAAGAGAACCTGATCAAACCCGGCCGCGGGATTTTTATCGCCGATAAATACACCGAACGCGGCAAGTGGATGGACGGTTGGGAATCCAGGAGAAAAAGAACCCCGGGGCATGACTGGTGCATCGTTCAGCTGGCCACTTCCGGAAAGATCCATGGCGTGGACATCGACACCAATCATTTTCTCGGCAATCATCCCCCCTTTGCTTCGGTGGATGCCTGTCATATTTCTTTTGCAGACAATGATAATATAGATTGGGAAAAAATTACCTGGAAAGAAATTCTTCCGAAGTCACCCCTGCAACCCGGTTCACAAAATTTTTATGAGATAAACGATCATCATGTTTATACGCATTTGCGTTTGAATATTTTTCCTGACGGCGGCGTGGCCCGTTTAAAGGTTTACGGCGAAGTGTATAAAGACTGGAGCACGGTTGACGGCAGCGAGACGGTGAACCTGGCGGCTGCTACCAATGGGGCGAAAGCTGTTTTGTGTAATGACATGTTCTTTTCTCACATGGATAATCTCCTTATGCCGGGGCGCGGGGTGAATATGGGTGACGGATGGGAAACCAAACGCAACAGAACGCCCAATAACAGGGACTGGGTGATCCTTCGCCTTGCACATAAAGGTATGATTGAAAAAATACTGGTGGATACCTGTCATTTCAAGGGAAATTACCCGGATAGTTGTTCCATCGAAGGATGCGATATAACTTATGAAAACGAAAACATCCTCCTGCAAAACCCGGACGATAAACAAATACATTGGGAAACCATATTGCCGCCATCTAAGCTCAGCGCTGATCATGAACATTTTTTTGAAGATGAAATAAAGAAATCGGGGCCGTTTACATATGTAAGATTGAATATCTTTCCGGATGGAGGGGTGAGCAGGCTGCGTTTATGGGGAAAAATAATACAGGAACGCTGATTTTTATGATAATGATGATCAAATAAGATATGGGTACAGATAATTATAAACACTCAGATATTACAGCCGTAATCATAAAAGCATTTTATAATGTTTATAATACGCTCGGGTATGGCTTCCTGGAGAGGGTTTATGAAAATGCATTATTAATTGAACTAAGAAAGCTTGGACTTGAATGTATGGCGCAGTGTCCAATAGAAGTATTTTATGATGATGTAAAAGTTGGATTTTATATTGCTGATATCATAGTAAATGGTTCCATAATAATCGAGGTCAAGGCGGCAGAAGCGCTTTGTGAAGAACATGAAGCACAATTGACCAATTATCTCCGTGCCACCGATATAGAAGTGGGCATTCTCCTGAACTTTGGTAAAAAGGCTGAGTTTAAAAGAAAGGTTTTTTCTGCAGAATATAAAAATCTTAAAAAATCTTAATTATCATAAAAATCGGCGTTCCTTTCTGATGACATTACACGAATTCAACATATTGCCAAAAGAACAGCTTATCGAAGAACTGACGAAATGCTGTGGCTCTTCGGCGTGGGTGAAAAGGATGTTGCCCTTTGTTCCGGCCGATGATATGATCGAGTTGCTGGAAGATGCCGAGGAACAATGGTGGTTGTGCAGTGAAGATGACTGGAAAGAAGCATTCAGTCATCATCCCAGGATTGGCGATACGGAATCACTGTCGAAAAAGTTTGCCTCTGCATCCGAATGGGCTTCCGGTGAACAAAGCGGGGTGAAAATAGCTTCCGGAGAAACAATCGGAGCCCTTGCTGAAGCAAACCGTTTGTATGAAGAAAAATTCGGTTATATCTTTATTGTTTGTGCTACGGGAAAGTCAGCAGAAGAGATGCTGGATATGATGCGTTCAAGATTGAAAAACAAACCCGAAGATGAAATTAACATTGCAGCCGATGAACAAAATAAAATAACCAAATTGCGTATTGAAAAATTATTAAATTGACCTCACCCCTAACCCCTCTGCACTCCGCAGAGAGGGGCGGTGGTGAAAAGAAAAATATGAGCCAGCTAACCACACATATTTTAGACACAACAAAAGGAAGACCCGCATCGGGTGTCCGGTTGAGTTTATACCGGCAAAACGAAGAAGAATGGAAAGAGATCGGGCTGGGAACCACCAACCCGGATGGCCGGGTGATGAGCCTGCTGAATAAGGATGCCTTTCTTGAACCGGGTATTTATAAAATGCGTTTTGAAACCGGGGAGTATTTTAATAAAGAAGGTATAGAGAGTTTCTATCCTTTCGTAGAAATAATATTTAATATCACGACAAAGGAACATTATCATATTCCTTTACTGATCAGCCCGCATGGGTA
>CAZQGZ010000002.1:20345-22449 GCA_964592935.1 uncultured Chitinophaga sp.
TTACAAACGGCCAATCTCAAATTTCAAAAAACCTATCCCGGTGATAAGCCAGACCGGCAGGCCGTGCATACCGTATATGGCGGAGCCAACTTGTTCAAATCCGATACCTGCGTAAGGATGGGAGATATCGCTTTGAAAAATCTATTAACCTATGCACCCGATTTTGTTACTCTTGCGCAGGTCTTGAATTTTGAAGGACATGATGCGTTGCCCGATGATGAAAAGAAAATTGAAAAGCTGGAGAAAAAGCTGGCTGCGATGGATCCTGCGGAACGAAAAAAACATCCGGCCTGGCTTTCATATACGGTTTATCACAAGATCATTGAAAAGCTGATGACGGAAGCGGTTGAAGATTTCAGGATCGACTTTGAAGATGGCTTTGGCAACAGGCCTGATGAGGAAGAAGATACTACGGCTCTGCAGGCTGCACATGAACTGGCCGAAGGCATGAAAAATAAAACCATTTCTCCTTTTATCGGGATAAGAATAAAACCATTTACAGAAGACCTGAAAAACCGGGGTGTGAGGACACTGGATATTTTCATGACCTCGTTGCTGGAAAAAACAGGTGGTTTGCTCCCGGATAATTTTATTGTGATGCTCCCGAAGGTGACGATTCCGGAACAGGTATCCACTATGGTACGATTACTCGAGATCATTGAAAAGAAAAATAATCTTGCCCCCGGTACTTTGAAAATGGAAACCATGGTGGAAGCCACGCAGATTATCATGGATGATGAAGGAAGAAATCCGCTGATGAAAATTGTAAAGGCCGGTGAGGGTCGGCTGATCGCAGCACATTTCGGAACCTATGATTACACCGCTTCCTGCGGCATCACCGCGAAGTACCAGACCATGGCGCACCCGGTTTGCGATTTTGCGCATCATATGACCAAAGTGGCATTGGGTGGCACGGGAATTTTTTTATCCGACGGAGCTACCAATGTAATGCCTGTTGCACCACACCGCGGTGATAACTTATCGGCAAAACAATTAAAAGAAAACCGCCGGTCGGTGCATAATGCATGGAGGACCGGTTACAACCATACCATGCATTCCCTGATCAATGGTTTCTACCAGGGCTGGGACCTGAACCCGGCACAATTACCGATGCGCTATGCCGCTACCTATAATTTCTTTCTGAGCAGCATGAATGATGCCACGCACCGTTTGAAAATATTCGTTGACCGGGCTGCCATTTCCACGCTCACCGGCGACATCTTTGATGACGCCGCGACCGGGCAGGGATTATTAAATTTTTTCTTACGGGCCATGAACTGCGGCGCCATCAGTGAAGAAGAAGCCACGGCAACAGGATTGACAGTTGAAGAAATAAGAAGCCGGTCGTTTTATAAGATCTTGCATGGAAGAAGAGTAAAGAAATAAAAAATAAGGAATAAGAAATGAGAAATGGGGTATTCACTCAATTCAATTCCTCTTTATTTTGTTTATAACTCCCGGTTTGTCCGTGCAATATTTTCTGTAATCGTTTTTACCAGTTCCGCTTCAAATCCCCGCTGCATCAAATGATCCATTGTCTTTTTCTTCCGGATCAAATATTGTTCGTTTTTGAGTGAAGCATATTTTTCCTTAGCCAGTTTTTCCAGCGTTTGTAAATAGTCATCTTCCCCGATCTGCTTTAATGCTTTTTTTATGGAATAATCACTGACCTGTTTTTGCTTCAGTTCATATTTTATTTTCACCCTACCCCAATGTTTGATCCTGAATTTACCACCGGCAAATGCGATGGCGAAACGTTCTTCGTTCAAGTAATTTTCTTCGATAAGTGTGGCAATAATTTCATCGTGTTCTTTTTTCCACACACCAAGATTGTAAAGTTTTTCTTTCACTTCGCTGTGGCAGCGTTCCTGGTAAGCGCAGTAATGTTTCAGTTTCTGAAGGGCCTGTTCTTTGGTGAGATGTTTTTTATAAGTCATACTGTGTATCAGACGCTCTTTCAGAGACACCGGACACCTGTTAAAAATAAAAAGAGAGATTGACTCTCTCCTTTCAATTTTCGTGCTGGGGTTTTGGGGATTTAATTTCTTCCGGTATTCACTCTGTTCAAATAAATAAGCCTTGAGGGCGGTCCGGTTCTTCTCAT
>CAZQGZ010000002.1:22549-59047 GCA_964592935.1 uncultured Chitinophaga sp.
CAGATCAAAATCCGGGTCGCCCTGGCAGCATAATGTTAATCCCAATTGCGGTTGCCAGATAAATTGGGTGGTGCCAACAATATCTTTTGCCAGCAATGGCTGGTTACTTCTCAACGCCTGCATCGGTGTCTGGTAAGATAATATTTCAAAAACAGTAACCCGGTAGGTCAACGGAGCAGATGGTCTTGGAGAAACAGGCGTCCATCGGAAAGTAATTACATTTTTGGCTTTCTCGAAATCCAGTACCATTTCGTTGGCGGGCATCATGGGTACAGGCAATTGATACGCTGCAATATTAAAATTCCTGCATTGTTCCTGGCTCATGGGTAAATAATCCACCGGTCTTACTAACTGCACACAGAGGATATAACTGCCGGCCGGTAACTTTCCGCTCCGCTCCATCGATGTTTTGAATTTACCATTAAAGACCATTACCTCCAGCGGGATGACATCGGCGGCATATAATATCAGATTACCGGTAGCGGGATTCAGCGTTATTTCTCTTGCCTTGGCAAGATTGGTGGTAGCTGCAATGGTTCCATCCGTTGTTTTCAGCGTGGATTTGATCAGCACCCTTCCCAGCGCTCCCGGTCCTGCCGAGACGATATAGGTGAGGTCTTTAACGCTCCAGTCGAGCAATGAACCGGGCGGCATGGGCGACATGACAAGATTGGTATTGAACTGCGCCAAAGAACTTTTGGTTACAAAACAAATGGCGGCTATCAGGAATATTTTTTTCATGATTTAATCTTTTATTTTCCAAACCTGTATTGAAACCCCGTACGGAAATTCGTTTCTAAATAACTGGCATTGTTCGGTATTATTTCATTGCCGTATTTAAACTGGTTGGTGCTGATATAGGTTGTCCATGTCAGCTTTTTCGAAACCTTCCAGTCGCTGTTTAATGAAGCAATGATATTGTTGTTGTTTTTAAAACTGTTCGTCTTTGAATAATTGTACTGTGCCTGTGCCCGCAGGTTCATTTTCTTTTTCATAGCCGACCAGCCCAGCCCGCTGCTGAATGTAATCAGCGTTAATTTAAACCCGGGTACCGAATTATAAAAATACATCAGGCTGAAATCGGGTGAAATGCTTTTGGTTAAAAAGGTGGGCACATAGGTCAGCAATGCCGTATGCGTGTTGTTGGAAGTAACGACGGCGGTGATCACATCCCGTTCATTATACTTGCTGTAATTATAATTCAGGCTTAAGAGGTGAATCACTTTTTCATTGCTCCAGGTGTAAGACGGGTTCACGCCAAAATCATTGCTTACATTTTTAATGCCATAGGGATTGAGACCACTCGGTGTTTCGAATCCGAAATTATTATAACTCACATTCAGGTTCCAGTGTTCATTGAACTGGGTGAACCAGTTGAGGTTGGCAATAAATTGTTCCGCTTTTAAGGTAGTACTGCTGACATTATTCACCCGTTTACCTATACTGGCCACTACATTCATCTTATAGCCACCGGCGGAATCTTTCCATGCATTGAATCTTGTATTTATGGTATAATCAAATCTGTCCGGCAGCATAAAGGGATAGCCCGGCGTTTGAAATCCCGCCCCGATATATTTTAATTTGGCGCCGATATCAAAGTTTTTTGATTTCCTTCCCAGGGCAAAGTCACCGGCATAATCTTTTACGGTAGAGGTATGCGCTTCAATAAATGGCTTGAATGAAGGCCTGCTGGTATCCAGCGGGAGTAATGTGTTTTTGGTGTAAATGGATTGCGCCCCCTCTGCATTGACATACCAGCCTCCTTTGAAAAAAGCTTTACCTGCAAAACTCAACGTGAACCCTTCCTGGGGTTTGATCGTCACCGGTCGGGTGACCACCGAGTTGGTATCATCATTTGCCTTTACAAAATTGAATGCCATTTCATATTTTCCTTCTCTTGCTTTGCCCAATGAAAACATCCAGTTCTTTTTCTTGTAAGCACCGTTCACGGCCGGTGGCCCCGTAAAATAATTTACACCCTGCTGTGAAAGACCGGTGAAGAATTTAATGATATAGGTTCCGGGCCGCAGATCAAAGCCGGCGCCGAATACACCGATATCGCCGGTGCTTAAATCGGAATAATTTAAATATTGTGTGCCCAATTGAAATTCCGCCCATTTATATTTCGGGTTCAATCCGAAATTATTCATGGGGTTGGTGATGAACTGCCCGAAGCTTTGTTTTTTTATTCCGGCATAAGGCCCGGCAAAATTGGTGGGCTTCATCGCAAAGTTGAAATTGAATGGCAATGAAAAATTTTTCCCGAATTTCATGTCCGGCGTAAAATTAAACCGCAACTGGTTCCACGGTTTACGCGGCGTGAAGCCGGTCCATCCGGTTGGTTTGCGGCTGAGTCCGTAATATTCATAACTTACTCCCATGTTTCCGCTGATGGAAAATTTAGGAGACTCCTGTGCAGACATTCTTCCTGATGCCAGTAACCATATTGTTGTAATGTATACAATCGATTTTGGTTTCATACTACCCGGTTTTATTCATTACGGAATTTTTACTTTGAATTTACATTCGCATTTTTTTCCTCCGCATGTTCCGCTCAGGGTATATTCATATATTCCCGGCATACCAACGACATAGGTGTAATTATAATTTGGACCGGATAAGGTCTGTACCGAATTGTCCGGTTTTTTGATCGTAACAGCGATGGATGAACCCGGGCAATCCTTTCCATTCAGATCCTTACAGGTAAAATTAGGTAATACACTGGCGTAAATGGATCCCGCAAAGAGATTGATGATGTCACCGCAATTCACATTCTTGCTCCCGGTTTGCCCCCCATTCGATTCATATTTAAAGACCGGCTTGATTTCACAGTTACAGGCTTTGTCATCATTGTGCCCGTCGTTGGGCTTAAGCACCACTTTAAAACAAACGACCAGTTCGCATTCTTTGCAGTCTTTGTCACGGAACGTAAACTTGACACAGATCTTTGCTGTAAGTTCACAGCAGGTAATGATCGGGATAGGCGGTAACAGGAATTGTATGTTCAGATTATTCGGTAATGCAAATGGCGATGCGTTGTTCCAAATTACTTCCCTTGGATTCTGGTACAAGCCCGAACCCGAAGGATTAAAGGGATGAACAGTGGTTCCGCCAAACATGGTGATCTTCGGTACGATCGCTCCAATATTGCCTGCCTGGTAAATGCTTCCCCAGCTATAAGGCAGGTTTTTACAATTGATACATTCCTTATTAAAATTATCTGTCAGCGAATAACTCAATACGTTGGCCCTGATTTCGGTGAAGAGGTTCCCCGTTGGACCCGTAATGGTAAAGTTTGTATTGGCAACTGTGGCATCGGGGTTTGTTATTTGCGAAAGCTGCGTTGATTCTTCTTTGACAGTGATCTGGTGAGGACAACAGGCCGTATCCACCGGGCCGCAATCGGTTTTAAACATGATTTTGCAACTATCGCATTTTGCCGTTCCGCACCAGCCGTATAATGTTACCATATACGTCCCGGTTTGATTGGCGGTAAATGTCAGCGGCGCATTCCCTGAAAGAGGCGATCCTGATGGAGGCAGCAATGTATACGTTACATTGGCAAGACATTTATTGGGATCGGGGCAAATATAATTTGCCTGAACGATGACCTGCTGATTGCATTTGACCGTATAGGTTTTATTGCAGTCAAATGGTTTGCTCTGGTTTTGCACCGTATATCCTTTATTCCCCCATTTGCTTCCCTTGCAATCACAGGCGGTATCGCATTTTACCGCAAGATCAATGATACAACTGTCGCAGATCTTGTTTCCGCACCAGCCATACAATGTGAGAATATACACACCGGTCTGTGAAGGCGTGAATGTAAATGGTGCGTTACCGGTTAAAGGTGAACCGCTGGGTGGCTGCAATGAATACGTAACTTTTGCCGGGCATGAAGTATCCTTGCAGATATACGATGCGTTGATGGTATAGGGCTGATTGCATTTCAATACATAATTGTTCTTGCATTTTAATAACTGCCCGTTACCAACATTAGGCTTTGGATTGATATTCTTCCCGGGAATATTGTCTCCTTCCGTTAAAACAATATCACCCCATTTGCTTTCCTTGCAATCACAAGTATCGCAGGGCGATACAATAATGGAATACGTGTCGCTCGTGTCTTTGCAACCCGTCAGCGGGTCGGTAACCACAATATGATAGGTGCCGTTCACTGCCGGCGAATAACTGGGATTATTTCCATTGGTTCCAACCGGGTTGTTATTGAAATACCATTGTATATTATAGTTGGAAGTAAAAGCGCCAATCAGCGGTTTGGGTGCATAAATGGTGAAGTTGCCCGTGGAGTCCCTGCAGGTACAGGGTATCTTATCACAGAAATGCGGGAACAATTCGGTGGGCGGTCTCCTGTTTATTTTAATATTCTTACTGCTGCTGCAGCCTGTTGCCGGGTCGGTATAAGTAGCTGTGTATACTCCTGCGGAATAAACAACAATGCTGGTGGTATTGGCTCCTGTGTTCCAGGTAATATTATTGGCATAATTGGTAACCGTTAAGGTGATCGGTACTCCTTCGCATAAAGTGGGTGAAGAAGTAATGATAGGTTGCGGCGGAATGGGATTCACATAGACTGTTAATGAGCAGGTGTCCTTGCATCCGTATTCGTTGGTAAGGATCAGGTTATAAACTGTTGTAACCGCCACACCGAATATCATATACATCGAACCCGATGACAACATGGATCCGTAGTTTCCATTGGCATACCAGTCGGATGTGTACCCGGTCAGATGATTGACACTGGTCAGCATAATATTTCCCGGACCACATAATCTTGATGAAGGAGAAACGGCAATGATGGCCTTGGGCTTCGGAACTGCTTTCACTTCCACTTTGTTGCTGGTGCATTTACAATAGTTCGGTCCCGGACCGGTGATCACTACATGATAAAAACCGGTTGCCGGCGCATTGTAAACATTATTGGTATTGACACCCGGGGCCGGGCCAAATACATTCAGGCTTATCTCCTGTTCCCATAAATAAGTATAGCCGGTGACAAAGGGTGTAGATAATGTGGCGGCTCCGCCCGGGCAGATAAATCCCGGCAGAATGGTACAGGGCCCGATACCCGGTACCACACTAACGCTGCTGTTCGCCGTGCAGGTATTTCCCAGCTGATCCGTCACCGTTAGTGTAACATTAAAGGTTCCTGACGCATTATAGATATGGGTGCTCGATGAAGTATAGGCGGTAAACCCGTCTCCAAAATTCCATGTATACGTGACCGGTATGAATGATGGCGAACCGGCAACGCTGAATGTGGTCGGCACTCCGGTGCAAACGGGAGAAGGACTAACGGAGATGGCTAAGGGAACATAATTCACCGTTTGTGTCGCGGTGCTGGTGCAGCTTACCTGGCCGTCATTATACGTTATCGTTAATGTAACGGTATAATTCCCGGGACCCGTATAACAATGTGGACCGGGGTTTTGTGCCGTGGAATTATTGCCGTCGCCATAATCCCAGTAATAGGTTACATAAGACGGATTACTTGTAATGACCGTGGATGTATTGATCACATTCAGGCATCCGTTGCAACCCAACACATACAAAAAGGCGGCTTGTATCGGCACCGTAACCGTTGTGGCAGCGCAATTGCCCGTGCAATTGGTTGGATTGGGTGTTGGCGGTCCCACGCAGAACGTAACACAATACACTCCTGCCGTTGAATACACATGCGTAATGGGAACTCCGGATGCACCCGTTGCCGTATTGCCGTCGCCAAAATCCCAGGTAATGGTGGCGCCGTTTGGATTGGGTGTTGTTCCGGTGAATGTGTAAGAGTTGCAACTGTTGCGGATCACACTGGTGATCTGGGGATTGTTGACATCCGGGCAACAAACTTTTTTCACAGTGAAGCTTACATATTTTGTACAGGTGCCGTATGTCACCACTACATAAAAATTACCATGCGTGGTGGTTGTATAGTTGGCCGATGTTGCTCCGCCAATGGCTGTTCCCGAAGGATAGGTTCCGCTGTACCATTGATAGGTGAATGTACCCACCAATGGTTTTACCACGGTTACACCAAGTTGTTCATTCGTTGAAGTTCCGTTGCAGGTGCCGACACCGCAGGTAACGGGTATAATCGCAAAGGGATCATCAACCGTATAGGTCTGTGTAAATGAACAGCCGCCTTTTGTAACCGTCACACTGTATGTACCGGCAACGGTAATATTGGTAATTGAAGCCGTGGTTTGTCCGCCCGGGCTCCATAAATAGGTTGCTCCGGATGGCGCACCGGTTACTGTCAGCGTTACACCTCCGACCTGGCAAATATCAATCCCGGTTTTTGTTATGGTGAACGTGAATTTGGGATAGATCATAATGCCCGTAAGAGGTATTGCATTTCCACAGGCTGTTGTTGCATTGATAGTGACAGGACCCCACGGACCTCCCGTTGGCTGTCCGTGCCATAGAATAGTAATTGTATTGGTTCCCTGTCCGCTTATGATGGTGCCAAGGCTAGTATTGGGCGCTGCGATAGACCAGGTGATCGTTTCTCCCGGGGGAAGATTGCCGCCGGTCAGCGTATATGTTCCTGTTCCGTCCACGCAAACATTCATGGTTCCGGTGATGTTGCCAACTGTAGCCTGAACCACATTTAATGTAACAGCGGGTGATGGACAGGGAGGAAATCCATTGGCTGCCAGTACAACTGAAATGGTTCCGGGTAAAGTTGTCCATTGTATAATAGCAGCATCACCATTTGTTGTTGTCAGGCTCCCGGGTTGAAATGTTCCGGCACCGCCGGTGATGCTCCATTCATAATGAAAACCTGTTGGAGCATTGGTGCTCATGGAATAATTAATATTTGAACCAATACATGCGGTAATGGGTCCGTTAATTATTCCCGGGGCGGGTGTGTTCAATACCGTTATTTTTATTTGTTGCGGATTGGCAAGTCCGCTGTTGCAATAGGTATTCGCTGTTTCGGTTACTTCAACGAGATAAGATCCGGCATTGGCAAATGTTGGATTGAAAGTTGAGCCCGTTCCGGAAAGTGGTGTTACTCCCCCGTTGGGTGGCAATACGGTCCAGTTAAATGTTCCCGCAGCAGGAAATACAGACAGGTTTGCCGAAGCGCCTTGGCAGATCGTCTGATCATAGAATGCGGTCCATTTATCAGATGGATTAATGGTAAGCGACCCGCTGCTGCTGCAGCAAATATGTTTGTTATCCAGGTTAATGGTCAGTTGATAAGTGCCCGGGGGCGCCAATGACCAGTTGATCCAGACCGTATAATTATCCGGGTATGCATTGAGTAAATTATTATAATTGGTGGCCGTGCTGATATTGGTTAAGGTCCATGTATAAAAAGTTCCGGGCAATACGGGTAGTGAATAAGAAGCCGTTGAAGTATTACACGGGCTTGTGTTCCCGATAATAATGGGATTGGTTGGAATGATCGGAACAGGTACTGATGATGTGCAACCGCAACCGGAAACCTGTATCTGCCCCTGCGGGTTTCCATTGCCCCAAACAATGGTCACGCTGTCGCCGGCCTGGCTTTGAATAACACCACCTGTTATGGTCCATGTTGGATTGGCGCATCCCACCGCATGATAAGTGGCCGTATCACCCGCACATACCGTGCTGATGCATTCAATTTTTAAAGAACCCGGTTTGATGGTCACCGTTTTTGTGATGGTATCGGCGCAACAGGTTTTGATCGATGGCGGTTCGTTGGGCAAGCCTCCTCCGCCTGCAATGGTAAAACTATAGGCGATCAATGTAACTGTATATGTGCCGGGTGAATTGTATTGATGTGTAACAACCGTGTTTCCGGAAACTGTTGTGTAATTATTTCCCCCCGATGCAGGATCGCCAAAATTCCAGGATGACATAAAGCTATTGGCGAACGTGGTAGTGCCCGTAAATGAAATGACAGATCCGGCACAAACATTATTGGGAGTAAATGTAAAATTCGCATTCGGCTTATCCTTTACATTCACTTTAAGACAATAAGTAAAAATATTTCCCGAGCCGTCCGTTGCTGTTAGCGTTAAAGTATAAATACCAACCTGCGGCCAGGTAATGCTCACAACTGCCGATGTATTGTTGGGATTGATGACAACCGTGGTTGGCCCTGTCGCGGTCCAGTTATAGGTCCAGCCTCCGCCGGTAACGGATGAGGCATAGGTATAAAGCTGGTTCACGCAGACGGAAATCTCTTTACAATTTTTTCCCCCGGATGCGCCCCCGGGATCCTGGTGATCCCTCTCAAAACAATCGGGAGACTGATAAAGAATTTCCACCTGGTTACAGGACTGTGCCTGCAGTTTCATTGCCGTTGCTGATGCAAACACAGCAAGGAAAAGGGCAAACGCATAAATGGTATTGTTGCGGATCTTTTTCATTGCTGTTTTATTAATGGTTATTGGGATTATTGTTTCCTCCCCCGGTCACGCATCCCTCTTTTTTCTTTTCATAACAGACCAGCTTATTGCACACCGTGCAATCGCTGAATTCGACCTTGTATCGTATGCACCATTTAAAGACCGTGCTGCAACAGGGAACATTGGGTGTGGTGATGTTGATGGCAAGGTTTGTCTGCGATCCGTTCCACTGCTGGTTATTGGTGCCATTGGTGAAATGACCATAAAGGCTGGCATCCTTATCGCAGGGAAGGCAATCGTCGATCTGCGGTATCATTTCAAAGTAAACCAGCTCTGCGGTAATGGTCTTAATCGTTTTCGGCGGCGTGGTGGTGACGGTAATGGCCTGGTTGAATGAAAGCAAATTATTATTCCAGTTTATCTGTCCCGGCTTGGGCAGGTTCATTACAAAATGTTTATCATCGCAGGCATCGCATTTGCAGGGCTGCACATTCACACAGGTATCCCTGGATGCTTTCCAGAAATTGTTTGCCACATCCTGTATCTCGGCGCCGATGCAGATATTGGATAAGTTGGTGGCAGCATTAATTGTTCCGGTAATGCACAGCTGGCCATTGCTGCTGATGGTTGTATTCAGTGGCGGACTGAATGTACCAATGGTTGCCCCCGCAGGAATACTGGAAGTGGCAACAAGTGTGATCAGTTTAGCTGTTCCCGCATTGGGATTGGTGATACAATATTTAAAGGAGTAAACTCCGGCCGTTGCGGTGCAGGAAACTTTAATACTATCCAGTTGAATGATGTATTGCGTAACAAAGAACATCGTTGGTTCGCTGGTACAGGTGACCTGTCCGCCGGCGCTGATCTTTTCCACCGCCCAGATAAAATCGCAGAGATAGGGCGGTTTGCAGGGACCGGTTAAAATGCTATTCACCGTAGCTTCCGTTACATTTCTTACTTCTTTTGTTACAAGCGGCGTATTTGTTTTCATCGCCTGCGTTGCGCTTTGCCCCTGCATCAGTTGCCAGACCTTTAACCGGTATGCCGTTGCTTCTCCCGGTGTTTCTGCTTTTAACCATTTAAATGTTATGGATTGCTTCGCCTCATCCAAACTGATCCTTTTTTTATCTTCCGGAAATTTGTTGACCGGGCATTTGTTGGTTTCTTCAGCTATGCTAAACGTTGTTGGTTCGCTGGTGCAACCGGTTTGTCCTGCGGCTCCCCGCATTTCAACGGTCCAGACAAAATCACAGAGATAAGGCGGCTTACAGGGACCTGTATAAATACTGCTTACTGTTACTTCGTTTATTTTATCTATATCCTTCGTAACAACTGGCTGGTTGGTCCTCATGGCCGCTGATGCATTTTGTCCCTGCATCAGTTGCCATACTTTTAATCGATAAGCGGGAGGCGGTTCCGTTGGTGATTCCCTTACCGGTGGTGTCCATTTGAATGTAATGCCGCTCATGGCATCTTTTGCGTTCAGTTGTTTTTTATCTGCGGGGAAAATATTTTCTGTGCATTGGGTTGTTGTTTCGGCAACACTGAATGTTGTGGACTCGCTGGTGCAACTGGTTTGACCGTCTGCACTCATCATTTCCACGGCCCATATATAATCACATAAATAAGGTGGCTTGCAGGGGCCGGTATAAATTCCGCTTACGGTTGCCTGTGAGATATTGTCAACTTCTTTTGTTGCGATGGGCTGATTGTTCCTCATGGCCGTTGATGCATTTTGCCCCTGCATGAGTTGCCATACTTTCAACCGGTAATGACCGGATCCCGGTGGTCCGTTTGGTGTCCACCGGAAAGTCATTTCTCTTTTTGCTTCTTCGGAATTGAATTTCTTTTTGTCTTCCGGGAATAAATGGGTTGGACATTTAATGGTTTCTTCTTTTACGCCAAATGTATACGGCTCACTCATGCCATTATTATTTCCCATGGGTTTGCCGCTGCGGTTCAGGGCCTGCACGTTCCAGATAAAATCGCAGAGATAGGGTGGTTTGCAGGGGCCGGTGTATATGCCGCTTACCGTTGCCTGTGTGAGATTGTCAACATCTTTTGTAATGATCGGCTGATTGGTTCTCATAGCTGTTGTTCCGTTTTGTCCCTGCATCAGTTGCCACACTTTTAACCGATAGGTAACTGTTTCTTTTGGTTTGGGTACTAATGGTGTCCAGCGAAACATGGCCACTCCCAGCAATTCTGATGGTGAAAACTTCTTGTCATTCTCCGGAGTAATCAATGTAGGTGGAGCATATTCCACATTAGCTTCTTCAACCCTGAAATCCTTACACACTTCCCGGCTTATCGCCACTTTATCCATATTGAAGAATTGTGCGCAGATGCTATACGTTCCGGCTTTCAGTTCGCGGCAATTTGTGAGAAACCCGGTGAGATCGGCTGTATTGAATGTTCGTACATCAAATGGATCAACCTGTTTTGCCGTAGCGGCATTGTTTCCGCAGATAACTGCGCTGCCGCTCCTGATCTGAATTACAAGCCGCGGTTCCCGCATGGGTACGGGTCCCTGAATTTTTTGGGCTACCATTATCAGGGCTCCGGGTGTCGACATCCAGTTGTCAATAGTTCCCGGCAGAGTATTCTTCACCGTAAAACTTACAATGTTGACCTGGTTAATCTGTCCGGGCTGGCTATAGGACAGGAGACCCAGAAACAAGGTTGGCAGAAATAGTTTTAGTTTCTTCATGTCGTGGTTTTGAATATTGTCAGCTGAAAAAGAACTTTCAACCAGATAATAAGAATCGGGGCTTTTCAATAAATAAACAATCCGCCGGCAAAAAACAATAAAATAAATATTGCCTGATAAAATTTCCAGCCCTTTTTTTAGTAAGTATAATTTACCGGTCCCAAGATGATCCGGCAGGACAAACACACATTGATTGATTACAAGGTAACTTTTTTTTTTGAATATTTCCGGATCCTGGTTTTTTCCGGCAATACGTTTCAAATCAGCGTAATAAAACTTTGAAAAATGTTTGAATTTTTACTTATCCGGAAGAAATGATCGCTACGGCAATGTGTTTTTGCCTTTTATCAATGCGTTGTCATTATTCCTCCAGCCGGTCGGTACAACTATATTCAGTCTTTAAGAAGTCGTCATAATAATCCGCTTTCTGAAAAAGATTACGGAAGGAATCCGCGCCGTTCTCTTTGGTCATATCGAGGTCATAGATGATGCAGCTCAGCACAATGTTTTGTTTTACACAACTCAGTACCAGCCCGTTGATCCGGTAATTTTCCTGTAATAAAAATTGATACAGCGGTTTGATCTTCGTGGCATCCGCAGGCATCTGGCAGAGATAGGCGTCGCCGGCTATAAAATAATTTTCCGCATTGTAGGTGATCTTGATCTTTGCCGAACCTTCTTTTACACTCCAGGCGTTTACGCCTTCGCGGGCCAGTTTCACATCCTTCCCCAGTTCTTTTAATATTTCTTCGATCGTTTTAGCGGCGCCAACGGCTTCTGTTTCTTTTTCAGGGATCTCGGGCAGATTTACTTCGGTGCCGCAGCTCGGGCAGTATTTTTTTGAATCAATATTACCGGCCGTAACCAGGAAATCGCAACTGAAACAACGGGTGGACGCCTGTCCCTTATTAGGTAAATACATCAACAGGGCTTCCCGCAAATAATTAACCGGTAGGGCAAAACCAAGATTATCTCCACCGCGGATGATAAAAGAATTCACGCCGATCACTTCGCCTTTCATATTTACCAGCGGCCCGCCGCTGTTACCCGGGTTGATCGCCGCATCGATCTGGATATATTTCAATCCCTCCCGGATACGGTCAACCTTTGAAATGACGCCCTGTGTGGCGGTATAATTCAATCCATACGGATGACCAATGGCCACCACCGCATCACCGTCTTTCATCTGTTCATAATGCCCTAAACGGACTTCCGGCAGATCAACGCCGGCCGGTGCCTGTAAAAAAGCAAGGTCGTGTTTCCTGTCCGTATACCATACCCGTGACAAGGCTTTGTCAAATGCTTTACCCGCGATCGTTACCTCTGCATTCTCCGCCACCACGTGATCATTGGTGACGATCAGGTCAAATTCTTTCAGGTAAAATCCTGTGCCCGTTCCCCCCGATGTAGCAATCTGTATGATCGCACGCTGGTATTGCTCTATGATATGTTGTGAGTCCATGACCGCCGATTACATTGATTAATATGATTATTTGACCTTGTTATTAATGATTCTCCTTATCTCAAGGCTTTTGGCGCCAAAATTTAATAAAAGCCCGATTTCAAGATTCATGGCCTCCATGTAATTTAATGCCTGGGCCAAATGAGCATCGGTTAATTCCGAAACTGCTTTTATTTCCAATACAACTTTTTTATCTAATAAAAAATCCACTCGTCTCGTTCCCACCTTGTTTCCCTCATAAAAAACGGGAAGGTTAACCTCCCTCTGAAATAAAATGTTCTCCTTTTTAAACTCAATGATCAAACACCGGTGATATATAATTTCAGGATAACCATTTCTCATTTTCTGATGAACTTTCATTGCGCAACCAATCACTTTGGCGGTAATTTCCGAATACTTATACTCCTCCTTTATCATTTTGTTTCATTCCATCAGTTTTTAGTTTTTTAATCATTTTTGACAGCAGCACTGTTTGTTAACATCATTTAAATCACATTAATCAGCGGTTCTATTTAGGTTCGGTGTTTAAAAATTCCATTTCATTCGTAAACGTAAAATTAAAGTTGACCAGGTTGTCAAACCGTAAATTTTGTGTCTTAAACTCCAGCAATGGATATTTTTCTTTCCATCGCTCCTGGATCACTTTTATCTGTGCTATTATTTCCTCCGATCCGAATTTATTTTTTGCGGGATCATAATACGTTTTATAACCCAGGGCTGCAAAATATTCGGGATGGTTCACCATCATGAACAGGTGAAACAACTCCGTAATGACCCTGGGCAAACTATATGAATACTGGCAATAGGAAAATCCGTATTCGCTGATCTGTGTTGCAAAAAAAGGGTAATTATTATCCCGGTACCATATCATATTGGCATTGGCACCGTGTATGGAATCAGCGATCGTTTTATACTGCTGCGGCGCCACGATGGAAAAAGTGTATTTGGACCGGAAGATGCCGCTGAATATTTCCTCTTTGGGTTTCTCCAGGATTTTCCTGAACTCCTCGATCATATCCCTGTTCTTTTCCGTCACAGGCCGTTCGTCTTTTTTAAAATAAATAAACCCGATCTTCTCCAGGTCGCTGAGCAGTTTGCCTTCCGGTGCCAGGAGGTAATCGATCCGGTAAATCAATGACAGCAGTAAATAAGCATTGCCCCCCGAAAATTTTTCCGGATCAACCGTAGCAATGGTGTCCAGGGTTTGTTTGATCCATTTTTGCAGGTACTCATATTTTATTTCTTTTTCAGCCGCGGGGATCTCTTTGATATGTTCACTGTCGGTAGATTGCAGTATAGCAAAATCCTGCACGAGCAGGTCATCCTGTTTGTCGGCCTTGGTGGCCAGTTCTTTCAACCCGTAATATAATTTGCTGGGGCTTGCCGTTTCTATATCACTGTCGAAATTCATGCAAAGCCTTTCCCCGTCGAGGGCAAACCGGTTGTAGTATAAATTAAAATTCATTTCCAGCAGGCGCCGCATCACGGGTACAGAAGGCTGGGGCATGCGGGCCAGTGTAACTTCGGCCTTTACCAGTTCATTATTAAAATGTCCCCTTACAATTTTAGTGCCCTGGTATAAATGAAACCTTCCTTCAGCGCCGTTACGTTCATACACCACATTTTGTACCGCGTCGTCACGGAGGTAATCGAAGAAAGCATCAAAACATTCCGCGTATTTCTTTTCTTTAAACAGATTATCGGCTTCGGTCCACCGGTTTACCTTGGCAACCGGTTTATTGTTGTCCGAATAGCGGCCAAATATAATATCAGGGGCAGCCGGTGATTCCTCTTTCCTTTTTACGCGGCCAAACAGTTTGTCAAACATGATTCGTTGTTGAGAGAAAGCAAGATACTAAAGAAGGGACAAGATACAAGGCGCGGGGTAAAGGGGCCTGTTTTGGGAAAACCCCCCTGTTTCTGCATGTTGGCAGTAAACCAAAAATCAGTAGTTTCGCCCAAACCAATTGACGCCCCGGTTGAAGCAATTCGAAAACGGGGGATCATAGAACAATAAAAAATTTTCAGATGAAATTTATTGCCTCTTCTTCTTCCCTTTTAAAACAGTTGCAGCATATTTCCGGCGTAATTAATGCCAATACCGTGCTGCCGATCCTGGAAGATTTTTTGTTTGAAGTAGAAAAAAACAAATTGACCGTGGTGGCCACCGACCTGGAAACGGTGATGAGGGTGCAACTGGACATCGAAGCCAAAGACAGCGGCAAGGTTTGTATCCCGGCAAGGATCCTGATGGACTCCCTGAAAAATATTCCCGACCAGCCCCTGACCTTTACGATCGATAAGAATTTCGGCATCGAAATAACGAGTGATAATGGTAAGTATAAAGTAATGGGAGAAAACCCGGATAATTTTCCCAAAGAACCGGCGGCCGATGATACGACATCGTTTACCATGACGGCTTCGGCCCTGGTAACGGCGATCAATAAAACCTTGTTTGCAACCAGTAATGATGACCTTCGCCCCGCCATGACCGGCGTTTTCTTTGAACTGGATAAAAAAGGATTGCAATGCGTGGCCACCGATGCACATCGTCTTGTCCGTTATAAAAGAACCGATGTGAAATGCCCGAAAGCGGATTCATTCATTGTTCCCCGCAAGCCGCTGAACCTGGTAAAGACCGCTATTCCGGCCAATGAAGATGAAATAACCATCAGTTACAACAGCAACCATCTTTTTGTAAAACACGGCACCACACAAATGAGTTGCCGGCTGATCGATGCCCGGTTCCCGGATTATAAGGTAGTGATACCAACCGATAACCCCTATCGCCTCACTGTTAATAAGAACGATTTTCAAAGCGCTCTCCGCCGGGTAAGTATTTTCAGCAATAAAAGTACCAACCAGGTAGCCCTGAATATCAGTGGCAGCGAACTTCAACTGGCTGCGCAGGATATTGATTTCAGTTTTGAAGGAAATGAAAGAATGAAATGCCAGTACAACGGCGAGAACCTGATGATCGCTTTCAATGCCCGTTTTTTAATTGAAATGCTCGGTGCTGCCGACAGCGATGAGATCAATATGGAATTGTCCACCCCGACAAAAGCAGGGATCATCAAGCCGGTTGATAAAGACGAGAATGAAGAAATGCTGATGCTGGTGATGCCGCTGATGCTGAATCAATAATTGTTTGATGGCTTGATGGTTAGATTGTTGTGTTCCCGGTAACCATCAAACAATTTAACAATCTAAGAATTCTTCTGTGCTTATTTTTTTAACGAGCGCTTGTTTCTCCTGATCCACCATTCCGCAAAGATCAAATTCCCCACCCATCCCAGCCAGGCCACCACCCGGTATACATCCATCGGGGGAAACACCAATGAGTCATCCAGGTGATAGGCATTGGTGATGACATATTTCCATGCCCTCAGCGTAATGGCCGACAAGGTCAGGGCATAACTTCTGATCATAAACCTCCGGTGCGCTTTAAAATCTTTTTGCCTGGCTTTGATCAACGCCATCGCTGTAAAAAATATCCAGAGCAGGGCCAGCAAAACAAAAGCGATCCTCGATGTAATGCCGCCGTTGGCATAAAAGCCCATCAGCAAACCGGCCGGCCCGGTGATGAGCAGAATATCTGCGACATAGATATAACCCATTGTTCTGTGGAGCTTCGGATTATTTCGTTGAATTCGTTTGGAAAACTGGGTGAACCCGGCCAGCAAAACCCATAAACTGGCATATACATGAATAAAGAATGCCGTTCGCCAGTGATCGATATGAATGTACTGCTGTTTGATCCGCAAAAAACCAACGTCGGTGTTGTAGGGAATATAGTTCACGGTTATCCCGGCCATCAGCCAGGTAAAAAAAGCAAGCGTCAATAAAAGCCCGGCATTCCAGATATTTGTTCGACTAATAATTTGTACTATTTTTAATAATCAACCAAACCAACTTTCATCTACAAACTTAATCTTTTCATCATGAAGAAATTTTTGCTTCTCCTGCTGGCAGGCTCCCTGTTGATCGCCTGTGACAATAATAAAAAAACCGAAAAGGAAAATAAAGAAACCAAAGACAGTGCGATCTCCGCAAACAATGGGGAGCTTCCTGTTCCGCCTTCGGCGCCGGTTAATATCCTCGAAAAATTGCTGGGTTCCTTTGTCGGCGCATTCGGCGATAATAAGATCACCCTGCTGATCATTAAAGCGCAGGGCGATTCTATTGAAGGCCGTTCGATCGTTGGAGGTAATGATCGCCCGTTCCTCGGAACTTTTATTGAGAAGGGCGGTATCTACAATATCTCCGCCAAAGAACCCGGCGACCATCCCGATGATGGTGTGTTTTCATTCAGCATTGACCTGGCCAAAAATGATGTGGTGACCGGTTCCTGGAAACCAAACAATCCCAAAAAACCGGTGAAAGATTATACCCTGCAACGCAAAAAATTTGAATACAAACCCGATGTGGGTAATTATCCCGAAGCATCACAGCGGTTGCTGAAGGCCGAAGATGTGGAAGAATTTCCCAAAAGCGAACTGGAATACATGCGCAATGAAATTTTTGCCCGTCATGGTTTTTGTTTTAAGAAAAAGAACCTGCGCCAGCAATTTGAAATGCAGGAATGGTATGTGCCGAATACGGTTGACATCAAAGGCTTTTTAACGGATATTGAAAAGAAAAACATTCAGCTCATCAAGCGGTATGAGAAATACGCGGAGGAATACGGAGATGAGTACGGGAGATGATCAACCCTCTTTTCTTAAGATAAATACAAATGCCCGAAGAGCTGATCACCTTTCAAGAATTTTCGGATCCGGGTGTTGCCGGCGAATTTGCTGAACAACTTTCCTCCGAAGGGGTGGATTTCCTGCTGGAAAAACCACCGGGGCTTCTTGACAATATTATCATTGGCACCTCTTCCGATCCCGCTATAATTATCAAGTTGAGGCCCGCTGATTTTTCAAGGGCACAAAATATCCTGCAAGAATATTATACGAAGCGGGTTGACCTGGTTGACAAGGACTATTATCTTTTTTCCTTTAAAGATGAAGAATTAAAGGAAATCCTTGCCCGGCCGGATGAATGGGGAGTGTTTAACTATCTGCTGGCACAGAAAATATTAAAAGAACGGGGAGAAAATATAGATAACAACCTCCTGTTAAAATTAAATACAGAACGCAAAGTCCTGTTGACCCGGCCGATCCCCGCAGGTATTTCGTTTTACATAATTGGCTATTTTTTTATTGCCTATGGTGTTTATTCCTCTTTTTTCCCGTTTGCCAATATTAACTCCATTCCTTATCTATTCCTTACTCCCTTTTTCAGTATTGTGATTGGCCTTTTTATTTTCAGATCCAAAAAGACATTACCTGATGGCGAAAGGGTTTTCACATATCGTAAAGAAGACAGGACCGGGGGCAGGATATTGACGTATATCGGGATGGTGGTTTTTGTGATCCGTACTGCGGTATATATTTCGTTGTCTTATTAAAGGCGAATAAATTTATTCTTTTTCCTTTGTACCTTTTCAGCATACTATTTTTATGTGGGATCGTTTTATTTATCATTTTCAAACACTCGACCAGCGCCCGGTTGAACGGCTGATCATCCTGGTTGGCGGCCTCCTGTTGTTCTGGATCCTGGAAGGGGCTATTCCCCTCTTGCCGCTTCATTATAAGAAAACAAAACTTCGTCATGCTGCGGTTAATTTCGGCTTTACGGTCATTCACCTGGTGATCCACACCCTGCTGGCGATCCTGATCGTTTCGGTTTCTGACTGGTGCCTGCAACATTCATTCGGTATCGTTTACTGGTTGCAAACTCATGTCCTGCTCACCATTATCATCGGCGTACTGGCGCTGGATTTCAGCAGCTGGCTGGTTCACTGGGTGATGCATAAAAGCAGATTTCTCTGGCGCTTTCACCTTATTCATCATGCCGATAATAACGTAGATGTTACAACGGGATTGCGACATCACCCGGGCGACAGCCTGCTCCGTGGAATTTTTTTTATGCTGCTGATCATTGTTTCCGGTGCGCCCATGTACAGCGTGATGATCTATCAAACCCTGCTTGTACTGGCTACCGCTTTTACACATGCGAACATTCGCCTGCCCAAATGGCTGGACAAGACATTAAGCTATTTCCTTGTTTCGCCCAACATGCATAAAGTGCATCATCACTGGAAGCAACCTTTTACCGATTGTAATTACGGTGCGGTCTTTTCCATCTGGGACCGGTTGCTGGGAACGTTTGATAAATTAGATCCGGATAAGATCCGTTACGGGCTCGACCGGCATTATCCCAACGAAAAAGACGAGGATTTCCTGGCCCTGCTGAAAAAACCTTTTCAGCAATTAGATTAATATTTATTTACTTTTATCAAAACTATGTTTATGAAAAAATTGATTTTACTGCCGGTGCTGTTCATCACGGTGGGTATAGGGGCGCAACAATGGGGTACCCTTTATGTGGCGGCCAAATCCGGCTTAAGTATCCGGGAAAAGCCAGATGCCGCTGCTAAAGTTTTAGATAAGATCCCTTATGGAACAAAGATATCGCTGATCCGGGGAGAAGAAGAATTGAAGAGTATGATCTCCGAAGGCATGCAGGGTTTCTGGCAAAAAGTGAAATACAACAATAAGACCGGCTATATTCTCGATTCCTATTTATTACCCTGGCCACCGCCCAAACTGGCCACGGTAAAAGACATGAAAAGTTATTTTGCCCAGGTTACTGTTCCTTTTGGTGCAAAGCTGGTTGTAAAAAAGGGCAATATGAATAATATCGAAGAGGGCGGATGGGAAATAAACAAACAATTGTACAAAAACGGAGCTGAGTTACATGAATTCTTTGCCTATGAGTCCGGCTCAAATGCATATTTTCTTCCCGATTTTACCATTGAGCAGGGATTCCTCCTGGTTCGTTTGATCCCGGAGTTTAAAGAGGTGTTTGGAGAAAAAGAAGAATTCCCGACGGAGAGCAAAACGTATAAAAAAGGAGATGTTGAATATACCGTTACGGTTAATAAACAGGTTTGGGAAGGACAAACCTATCCCTATGTTGAAAAAATACATGTTGAGTTTTCCCCGGATGCCAGCTGGTCGTTTGATATGTTCCTGGCAGATGGCGAATTGCTGATCTCTTTCGGTGGCGGTGTGTAGTTTTGCAGCATGAGGAAGATAGCCATGATCCCCGCCCGCTATGCGGCTACCCGTTTTCCCGGCAAGCTGATGCAATTACTCGGTGATAAAACCGTCATCCGGCATACCTATGATAACACGGTCGCTACGGGTTTGTTTGATGATGTATGGGTGGTTACAGACAGTGAAATTATTTTCGATGAAATTGTTTCGGCAGGCGGACGGGCCCGCATGAGTGTGAAAGAACACGAAAGCGGGAGTGACCGGATCGCGGAAGCGGCTGCAGGCCTCGATGCAGATATCATTGTTAATGTACAGGGGGATGAACCTTTTGTAAAAAAAGAACCGCTGGAAAAATTATTGCGCCAGTTTGATGATCCGTCTGTGCAGGTGGCTTCGCTGATGCAGGTGATAGCAAACAAAGAGGATATTGATGACCCCAATTTTGTGAAAGTGGTGGCGGACAAGAACATGAATGCTCTTTTCTTCAGCCGAAGCGTTATTCCTTTCCCGCGAGATAAAGACGTACCGGTTGTCTATTATGAACATATCGGCGTATATGCGTTCCGCAAACAGGCTTTGCTGAATTTTACACAATGGCCGGTATCTCCCCTGGAGGCAGTGGAAAAAATTGAATGTCTCCGTTATCTCGAAAATGGCATTCCGCTCCGTATGGTGGTGGTGGATTATATGGGCGTGGAGATTGATACACCGGAAGACCTGGAGAAAGCGGTCAAATTGCTTAATGGTTAAATTGTTTGATGGTTTGATTGCTTTCCGGACCTATAGGAAAAATCTAAATTATATTTGCTCTGCAACAACAATTAAACAATCCAGCCATTCAACAATTTAATAATGAAGTTTCGCAATTTCAAAATGGTCGGCTATGTAATCTATGGCCGGGGTTCATTCAATCAATTAGATGAGATCATTTCACCACATCGTAAGGACGGAAGGCCCATGGTCTTTCTGGTGGATCATTTCTTTTCCGCTAAACCGCTGGTTAACCGCATTCCTGTTCGCGGAAATGATAAAATCATTTTTGCAGATGTAACTTATGAACCCAAGACAACTTATGTTGACCGGCTTGCGCAGGAACTGAAAGACGAATTCGGAGACATAAGCGGTGTCATCGGAATTGGCGGTGGAAGCACGATGGACCTGGCCAAAGCGGTTTCCCTGATGATGAACAATCCCGGTTCTTCCTCTGATTACCAGGGCTGGGACCTCGTAAAATATCCCGGCGTTTATAAAGCAGGTATTCCCACATTAAGCGGAACGGGTGCCGAGGTTTCAAGAACAACCGTGCTGACCGGGCCGGCAAAAAAATTAGGGATGAATTCCGATTTCACGCCCTTTGACCAGATCGTGCTAGATCCGGAACTAACGGCCAATGCTCCGGTCAACCAGCGTTTCTATACTGGTATGGATTGTTATATCCATTGCATTGAAAGCCTGAACGGCACTTACCTGAATGAATTCAGTAAGAGTTATGGTGATAAGGCATTGCAACTCTGCCGCGATGTATTCATCAACAAAGAACAATGGGACGAAGACTGCGACGATAAACTGATGATGGCCTCCTATGCCGGCGGCATGAGCATTGCCTATTCACAGGTTGGCGTGGCGCATGCCGTGAGTTATGGATTGAGTTACCTGCTCGGCACCAAACATGGTATTGGTAATTGCATTGTGATGAATCATCTTGATGAATACTACCCCGAAGGCGCCAAAGAATTTAAATACATGGTGGAGAAGAACAACATTGAAATACCCTCCGGTATCTGCAAGGGCTTAAGCGATGAACAATTTGAAACGATGATCAATGTCTCAATGGGCATGAAGCCGCTTTGGGAAAATGCCCTGGGAAAAGATTGGGAAAAGATCATGACGAGGGAGAAGCTTAGAAATTTATTTGAAAAGCTTTAGCGCGCCCCGCACGTGCCGCTGTTTAACCAGGGTTTCCATATGGGAATTCTTTTTTACATAGTCGCATAAACAAACCATTTCGTTTTTGACATCTTCCTGTATAGGGGTGGCCGGCATAAGCAGTCTTGGGTTATTATTTACCAATACAATGGTTGTGCATTTTCGGGGCGGATCGCTATCGGGACTTTTAAAAAGAAAGTAATAAAACACAGACAATAATTAAGAGGAGGATCATATGAGAAAAATAATTTCCTTTATGCACATATCTCTTGATGGTTTTGTAGCGGGGCCGGACGGAGAAATGGACTGGATCAAAGTGGATGAAGAAATTTTTGATCATGTCGGAAAACGTATAAGCGAAGGCGAAATGGCCTTATACGGCCGGGTAACCTACCAGATGATGGAAAATTACTGGCCTGCCGCAGGAAACAAGCCGGCAGCGACCAGGCACGACATAGAACATTCACGGTGGTATAACAACGTTCACAAAGTAGTTTTATCAAAAACAATGAAAGACGCGGACCTGGCCAACACAACAATCATCAGCGATCACCTTCCGGAGAGGATCCATGAAATAAAACAACGGGCCGGTAATGAAATCCTGCTTTTTGGAAGCCCGACAGCCACCCATTCACTTCTTCAGCTGAACCTGGTTGACGGCTTCTGGTTATTTGTCAATCCCATTGTCCTGGGACGGGGCATTCCCCTGTTTACGGACATCAGCGACAAAATAAAACTAAAATTATTGTCCACCCGGCCATTTGCCTGCGGGGTGACCGAGCTGAATTACATGACAGACAGGTCCTGACGGCAAACCCCTGGTCCGGCCTTTGTATAAAAAAAATTATTATTGAACGTTTTTCCGGTCCCGCTGTGTGACCCCGGAAAAATAATGTCCCGGAAATTTGCGCAACCCAAAAGTTGCACATATATTTGCAACCGAAAAGTTGCATAATTAAATTCCTTACAATGAAACCAGACATATTCCGGGCCATCGCCGACCCGACACGCCGGGCCATTTTAACTTTAATTGCCATGCAGGCATTAACGCCCAATGCGATGGCGGAAAAATTTGATATGAGCCGGCAGGCCGTATCAAAACATATTAAAGTATTACAGGAATGCGAATTGATCAGACCCGAGCAGGCCGGCCGGGAAATCTATTATCACTTTAACCCGGGTAAAATGCGGGAAATAGATAATTGGCTGGCCCGTCTCCGGAAAATATGGGAAACGCAATTTAACCAGCTTGACAACGTATTATCAACAATTAAAAAACAGAGAAAATGAAAAAAAACCTGCTATTTGATTTTACCGTGGACAAAGCCGCAAAAACGGTTTACATAATCCGGGAATTTGATGCCGGCCTTTCGCTGGTATGGGATGCCTTTACCAAACCGGAACTTCTTGACCAGTGGGTAGCGCCCAAACCCTGGGTATCAAAAACAAAATTCATGGATTTCAGCGTGGGCGGGCGAAGATTTTATGCGATGGTAAGTCCGGAGGGGCTGGAGCGGTGGTCGGTCCAGAAATATATTTCCATCAGTCCAAAAACCCATTTCAAAATGTTTAATGCATTTGCAGACAAGGACGAAAACCCCGAATTGCCCGGTTCTGAATGGGATTATGTTTTCAGCGAACAGGATGGAAAAACAAAAGTCGTGATTACGATTTATAATGAGTCCCTTGCCCGCCTGGAAAAGATGCTTGAAATGGGCTTCACGGAAGGATTTAAGATGTCCATAAACAATTTGGACACCCTGCTGGCAACTTTATCGCAACCGTCCTGAGCCCCGGGCCTCCTGCGGTTCCTTTGTTTTTCTTATAAAGACCCCGTGGGGCCCGTTGTTTCAATAGCAAAAGATTCGTTATTCGGGTTTTCTTTCAAAAGCCGGGAATGTACCGGTATGCCGTAAGCGAAAACACAGCGCACAACAAAACCTTCGTTCCTTTTTTTGTTTTCGTGAACAATCCTTATTCCTTTACATCGGATCCTTCTGCGTATACAGGGGTCCGAACATGTAAAAAGCGCCCGATTTCTCCCATTCGCCAAAAACGGTTACCGGACTGGAAAAAGAATCCATTTTAAGAAAGGAGGGCAATTGATCGAGTTGTGATGCGGTAAGAATTCCATTCGCCTGCCCCAGGTATAACCTCGCGCCGGCGCTTTGTGAAACGGCAATGACAAATTGCGAACAAAACATTTTTGAAACAGAGGGCGGACCGCCTGGTTCATTATATGCATTGGCATATACAAGGGCTTTTTCTTTTGCCGTGGGCCCAAACCAGGAATTGGTGACGGCCGCTTCGGCCGGTACCAGGTATTTCATTCTTCCGGTGGCCCAATTGGCGGCCACTTCCGTTGCCATCCTGGCAAAGACCGTATCCTTCGGGCGGAATGCGTGCCAGCTTTGGAAATTGTGCGCATCCAGTAAACTCCATTTAGTAACAGAAGCGCCTTCCAGTGAAGTGCCGTACGCCTCAGCCACCATACCGTTACCAATATAGATACCCAAATGAACGGCATTCGGGTTTCCTTTTGCCATCGCCGAATGAAATCCTGAATTGGCTGTATCCACAACGGCATTCCATATCCCCGATCCGGCTTTGTAAACCGACTGACCCGCCATGATCAGTTTCTCGAAAACAACTCCCGCCAAAGGAAGACCTGATTTGTTGTCGGTACCCAAATACTTGAACAAAAAATCTCCGGGACGCAAAAGACTGTCTATGTTGAATTTTGTAACGATCATATTATTTGCAAGCGCCTGCAATCCGGCCGTGGTCATGGAGGTGAAGCCCATTTTTGTTTTATCCTGTTGTGAGGGGATTTTAATCTCTCCAAGTTGTATTGAGAAGGAATCACAAACGGCCTGGAGCTTGTTTCTCACGGAATCAAAATTGGACTGATTGGGTGTTTGAAAACCGGGAAGCGGCGGATTGGTCTTGCTGAAAGAATAGGCATTGACCTGGGAGCGGATCAGCCGGGCCAGGAAATTTTTTGCCTGCCCTGCGGGTGAGGTAGTTTCTTCGGGCAACCTGATCTGGTTAAAATATTTCCCCTTCTTTTTGTCTTTCCATGCATCATCCGTTTTGCCTGGTGTAAGCGGGTAATCGGCCAGAAAGGAATTGACCGTTGAACCCGTCATGGCCAGGAATTTTTTCGCATACCCGATACCGTCTTCCAGGCACATCAGGGCACAGGCCGGATCAAAGGGAACGCGGTCAGGAAAATGACCGTCTTTGGCATGACCGGTTGGTGTGTTATAGGTAACAAATGCATCATACGAAAGGTGATTCTTATCCCATTTGGCCAGGGGCCCCAGGCCCCAATGGTGCCGGTGTGCCCAGGTGTCCTGCTGGTAATGAAAGAATATCCCCAAAAGGATCAGTTTTTTTCGATAATCCTGTTGTTGAAAAACCCGGTTGAAAAGATATTCCTTCCTGGCCAGGATCCCTGCGGCGCTCATGTTGCCCGACTTATCCAGTGCATGCCACATCCATTCTTCATCCACATTGGGATACAAACCCGAAAAGGGTCCCAGGTCCCCGTTGGCCACCGTTTCAGGTGAATCATCCATTCCCTGGTCAACTGCAGCTACCAGCAATGCATCCTGGTGGCTGAACCCGGCAGACCTGAGCAATATAAACGTCATCAGGAAATGCGTATCCTCTTCATAGGCGAAAACATCTTTCGGACAAGCCTGGATGGTTAACAGCGTTATACAATACGGGATAATACTGCTTGAAAAAACCCGGATTATTTTTTTCATGTCTTTGTTGGTTTATCAGGTTTGCTGCCTGTTTGTTGCGGAATGACACGACTTTAAAAATTCAATACTCGTAAGATAAATAAATATTTCAAATCATGTCGGGGGGTTAATCGATCGTATTGAACCAAGAGCCACCAGGACAAGAAGAAGTGCAGGGCAATCTTAGTGAACCCTTTGTACCCCGGTGTATTGGTGTCTCTTTCTTCTTCTTTTTGAAATGGCATAACCGCCTGGTCGTTTATTAAATGGACCGGGTAGAACAAAATTGTTTGTGCCGAATAAATCCATGCCTGATTCATTTCTTTTCCTAACTTTCATCCCATGAACCTTGAAAAGCTCCGCCCCGAGAAGTACCTGAAATACCTGTACCTGCCCAACCTCTTTGCCCCAAAAAGAACCAAGCAGATCTTATCGGTGAATCCCACGGTTATTCCCCACCGGGAAGAAGCCAAAGAAGTGGTTATCTCTGTTTATGATTATAACGCCGAGCTGCTGGAAGAAAAAAAACCCGATGCCATTGACGATTGTTTTGTTTACAAAACCAGTGGACGCACGACCTGGATTAATATTGACGGGCTTCGGAAAGCAGATGTGGAGTCCGTCTGCGCACATTTTGATATTCACCCGCTGGTTGTAGAAGACATTCTGAGCATTAACCAGCGCCCCAAACTGGACGAAGCCGAAAACAGTATTTTCTGCCTGCTGAATATGCTTTATTATAATGAAGAGCCCAACGCGGTGGAACAGGAGCAGATCAGCATCATCCTTGCCAAAGATGTGGTGATCAGTTTCCAGGAAGATGCGCGCCGCGATGTGTTTAATTCGCTCCGTGAAAAATTAAAATCGGCATCCAGCAAGATCCGGCAGCGACCCGCTGATTATCTCTGTTATTCCCTGCTTGACCTGATCGTTGACCATTATTTTGTAGTAATGGAAAAATTAGGCGACCGGATCGAAGAACTCGAGGAAGAAGTGACACGAGGTAATAATCCGCGTGCCCTGGCCAACATCACGCAGTTGAGGAAGGAGCTGATCGTGTTGAAAAGGAATTTCTCCCCGGTCCGCGAATTGGTGAATGGCATATTGCGCAGCGAAAGCGAATTACTGGAAGACCGTCACACCAAATATTTTAAAGACGTTTACGATCACATTGTACAGGCCCTCGATCTTTCGGAAAACTACCGTGATGTGATGGTGAGCCTGCAGGACCTGCACATCAACAATGTCAATTTAAAAATGAATGAGGTGATGAAGGTAATGGCCATCGTGACCTGCCTGCTGGCTCCGGCTACGGTCATCGGCGGAATTTTCGGGATGAATTTCGAGTCTATTCCCTGGCTGCACAGCCCCTATGGATTTTTCGGAGCTGTTCTTTTCATGCTGGCTATCCCGGTGTTTATGTTGTTTATGTTTAAACGGCGGGGGTGGTTCTGAACGGCAAGCGGGGAATGGGAAGTAGCGAGTGGGGGTTGCTTTATTTTTGGGTCTCTTCCTTCTTATGATTTGTGTTTTATTTTTTTGTATTTGCAGGGGCTGCCCGTTTATACACCGGTACCGTGCTGCATGGTTCGCCATACATAATACTTTGGGCAACGGGTCTTAAAAGTTTGGTTATTTCCATGTAAACATAATCGGCAATGGGCGTTTCGCCGCATCCTTTGATCACCACTTTTTTATCCGCAAACTCACTGAGATCAATAGCCGATAAATTTTTGAGGAAAAGATTTTTATGCAGTTCGTTCTGATCGCCCATGATGATATCCGCCGCAACGGGTTGCAGGTATGATACAACCAGCATCCAGGCCCAAACGGGAATGATGGCATCAGCTGTGCAGGTGAGGGCAATATTTTTATGCGTATAGGCAGACCAATCGGTTTTTTTTAATGCCTCGCGGAAATCTTTTTCCTTTAAGATCATTCCCATGAACAGGTATTCTTTCAGATCAAATACCGCCTGTTCTCCCTTTGGATAATATTTTTCCAGGTCAAGCGTGATGATCCCGCTGTCGGCCACTTTATTGATGATCGGTTCGCCCATGTGTGTTCATTCTTCTTTTACAAAAGTAACTAATTGAACCGGCTCCGGTTTCCGACTTCCGTAAAACAAAGAACCCCGCAATACCTGCGGGGCTCTTCCAGTTTGTTTTGGTTGTTGTTTTTGATATTAATATATGTCAGTTCTTTTGTCTTTAATGGTTGCCGCTTTCTTCAGCGCTTCGATCAGGTTGTTGCCCGATTGTTTGGCCTGCTGGTATTTTTCTTTACGCTGATCCTCTACGCTGCCCGATGCGGCAGAGGTAGCCGAAACATTTTCAACACGGATCGCATACACGCCATTAATGCCTTCCAGCGCTTCCGGAACCACCTTGCCTTTGTTGGCAGGATTAAATGTTGCGCCGATCACTCTTGGCTCATACCCGAATTTTGAATTGGGATTTCCCGTTTTCATGCGGATGCTGTCAACAACTTCGATGGGCTTGCCCAATGAAGCTGATGCTGCTTCCAGCGTGGTGAACTGGCCGGCCTTTTTCTTCAGCATTTCCGCTTTCTTCTTATTCCGGAGTATGGGTTCAATAGACGGTCTTGCTTTCGCCAAAGGCATGGTTCCTTCTTTCAGCACTTCCGTTACAATGGCCACCACGTAATTATCTCCTACCCGCTCCGGTTTCAGTACTTCTCCGAGTTTGGCCGAATAAATATTTCTCACAAAATTCCTGGAAAAACCAAGCCCCTGCACCTGTGCATCTCTTTTCCCGATGTTCGTTCCAATTCCTTTATTAAGTCCTTTGGGCTTCAGCGTCTTTTCATACACGGTATCAAAAGTCTTTTGGTCGCGGCAGTCACCGGCAAACATGTTGGCCGCCTGCAGGGCATCTCCGTCTGTTTGCTGGCTGGCAAACACTTCCTGTTTCGCGTAGGCAATTTTATAGTGGGTTTCCGGTTTGATAAAAGAAAGTATTTCTATATAATGCCAGCCAAACGAGGTTTTCACCGCCTTCTTTTCTCCCGGCTTTCCGTCGAATAATACAAATTGTCCAAACTCTTTTGCAAAGTTTCCGGATTCCATTCCTTCCATGATCTGTGATGAAGGAAATGTCATTTCTCCGTTCTTCGCCCGGCTTCCGTCACTCAGGGGATTGTACTTCTGAACCATGTCGGCCCAGGATGCTCCGCCATTGATCGCATTTTTAATACTATCGATTTTCTTTGAGGCTATGCTGTCTTCAAAACCGCCTTCATCCGTTTTGGTGCTGACCAGCACGTGGCGGCATTTTACAGAATCGGGTAATGATTTTATTTCGATCAGCTTTGCCAGTGTATAGTTCTTTCCGTCCAGGTAAGGGCCGTACACTCCGTTTATGGGCAGCTTCAGAATACTGTCTTTGGCAATGGCCGGTAAGTTGGCTGCAGATGTGTAAACATTCGGTAATTCCGGGTTGCCGTTGCGTGCCAGGAATGTGGAGACGTCATTCGTTGTATCAAACTCTGCTTTCAATGCGGCCACCTGGTTCATGACGGCTATCGAATCGGCAGAGGTTGGCGCTGCGCTGAAGGCAACATAGTTTATGCTTCTGCTTTCTTCCTGTTTATAATCTTCTTTGTTTTTTCCGAGATACTCTTCAATTTCTTTATCAGAGATCTTAATGGTGCTGTCTACAAAGGACGAATCCGTGTAAAATACTTTTACCATGGAAATTTTTCCCAGCAGGCTGTTATCGGCTGTTTGTTTTTCCATAAACCAGCGGGGAAAATTCGTGCTGTTGGTAAAAAAAGCCGCATATTTTTCTGACTTGCGCTGAAGGTCAAGCTGGTTGATATAATCATTAAACTGGTCTTTCTGTGTCTGGGGCACCTGTTTGTTCTTCATCATCTGGTCCACCGCCTGTTTGGCTTTGGCCGGATCATATTGCCCGGTCTTTTCATCCGTGCCGGCTTTCTTAATATCTTCGGGTGCATTGGGCCCGTACAAAATATCACCCCTTTCTCTTTTGCCGATACGCATTCCGATCTTGTCAAATTCCTCGCTCAAAATGATCCGGTTGATATGCTGGGTCCACGCCTGGTCAACAGCCTGTTGCTTTGCCATGGCGTCGGGATAGCCTTGTTGCTTAAGCCCTTTCTCCGACTGGTCTACGGTACTTGCAAATTCTTCTTTACTGATAGTATGGCCGTTCACCGAACCAACGCTGTTTGATCCTCCGCCCCCGCGCGACCGGTCCTTGCCTCTCACATAGTCGGTCAAAATAAAACCAATCAGCGCCAGCGCAATGGCAATAACCGATATCCTTGCATACTTATCTCTGATATCCTGAATAATAGACATAGTGTACCCTATTTAAAAAGGATGGCAAAAATAGGGCTTTTGGGGAAAAGAAGTTGGTAAATTGGTTAATTAGTTTATTGGTTTATTGGGGGCAGCCAAAAAGGGGAATGCTGCTGCCTTTGGGTTAATTACCAATAGACTAATAGACCAATAAACTAATTAACTATTTCTTTTTAGGGTGAACCAGTTTCATTTCCTGTACCAGGTGGCCGGCCCCGGCGAATTTATCAATGATAAACAGGACATAACGTATGTCCACCATGATATTGCGGCAAATGGCCGGATCGTAATTAATATCACTCATGGTACCCTCCCAAACACGGTCAAAGTTGAGGCCGACCAGGTTGCCCCATGCGTCCAGCGCCGGGCTACCGGAATTTCCCCCCGTGGTATGATTGGCCGCAATAAAACAAACCGGCATTTTTCCCCCGTTACCATAGGGTCCGTAATCTTTGTTATTGTACAGTGCCCTTAATTTTTCGGGCACATCAAATTCATAATCGCCGGGTTTGTATTTTTCCATGACACCATCCAGGTAAGTGTAATGATCGTACCGCACGGCATCGCGGGCATTATATCCTTTTACTTTTCCATACGTTACCCGCAGGGTGCTGTTGGCATCGGGATAAAACCTTCTTTCTTTCATCACTTCCATCTGCGCCTGCATATACGTGCGTTGTAATTTGTTGATGCGGGCTTGTATTTCGTTAAGCCTGTCCTGCACCTGCAGCTGGTACGTTTCAAGCATATCATTATAAAGCAGGAAGGGATCGGACTGTGTTATTGTTTTTATCACTTCTGCCGCCGGTTTTTTCAACAGGTCCATGACATAATTCTTACTGGAAAATGTTGCGGCTCCATATATGATGATCGCCAGGTTCGACATGCTATTGCCGCCTTCATGTCTTAAAAGCTCTTTCAGCTTCATGGAAATACACCGGTCCTCCTGGTCTTTCATATACATGTCCATCAGGGTCTCAAATAATTTTTTATCAACCGCTGTATTGTATTCGTCAAACAGGCCGTTCAGCGTACCCGTTACCTGCGGTAATTTTTGCTCATATCCTTTGGCGCCGCCTTTATCATATGCATTGATCAATGCGTTCATTTGCGATATGACTGAAAATAATTCCACTTTGCTGACGATCTCATTAAAATAATCCCGCGCAAAACCATAGGGTTTCAGCTCGTCATAGGCCGATGCGAGTTCTTTCAGCAGGGCGCCGTAATCAGCTTTCCATTTTAAATTAGCGTTCACTCTTTTCTGAAATTCTGTTTCGTATAATTTCTTTTTGCCCACCGCATCCATCCTTGTCAGCCCCAGCACTTCGCCCTGCCATTTTTTATACGCATTTTGTATGCCTGCATACTTGGACGCATACTGGATTTTTATTTGCTCGTCTTTCCGCATGAACCCGTCAATAATATTCAACGCCTTTTCGCGGATGCCGATCTTAGCCGGGTCGTTCACTTTCATGATCTGCTCAACGGCGGAAGAATGTAAATACTCGTTGGTTCTTCCTGGAAATCCAAAGACCATGGTGAAATCTCCTTCCGTAGTTCCATCCATAGAAATGGACAATGACCTTTTGGGTGTGTATGGCACATTATCGGGTGAGTAGTTTGCCGGTTTGTTATCCTTCCCAGCATAAATGCGGAACATGGAAAAATCGCCGGTGTGGCGGGGCCATATCCAGTTATCCGTATCCTTGCCAAAATTCCCGATCGATGATGGCGGCGCGCCCACCAGCCTGATGTCCCGGTATGTTTCCGTCACAAATAAATAATACTGGTTTCCTTCAAAAAAACCGCGGACAAAACTTTCCTGGTAATTTTCTTTGGCAGTGTTCTTTTTTACTTCATTGATATTCCTGTCAATTACAGACTGTCTTTGGCTTTCACCCATCGATGCGTTCACTCCTTTCAGCACCTGTTTCGATACATCTTCAATCCTGATAATAAAAGTGACAAACATGCCTGGGTTGGTTAGTTCTTCCCCGTAGTTGCGGGCCCAGAATCCATCCCGGATATAATTATGGTCCAGGGTAGAGTGATTCTGGATGGCACCAAACCCGCAATGGTGATTCGTTAATAGTAATCCTTTGGAAGAAATGATCTCGCCTGTACACCCCCCGTTGAAACTCACAATGGCGTCCTTGAGGCTTCCGCTGTTGATGCTGTAAATGTCTTTGGCGCTCATTTTCATTCCCAGGCTCTTCATCTCTTTTTCATTCAGCGCCTGTAATAGCTGTGGCAACCACATGCCTTCATCGGCTAAGCTTTTTATACTTATAAAAACAAAAAGAAGGAAAACGGTGATTTTATTTTTCATATACCCGGTTTGATTGTTTGAATTTATATATCTCCCGTTTGCAAAGATACCGTCATGGTTACTGTGTGTTGCTAAAAAGAGATGAGCGGTCATGCGCTGCAATCCGTGGTCAGCCTGTCTATAATTGAAACCTTCCATTTACCCCCGGTAAAGAAGAGGTAAAAAATGATGCCGTCCCCGGCAGTTCCGGTGAAAACCACCTTGCGGCTGTTCCGTTCCATGGTCCTGATTGCCTCCAGCTTTTTCTTGCTGATCTTTTCTTCCATATATTTTACCCGGAAAAAAACAACGGCGCTCACCGGTGAATATTTTTTCACCGTGTCTGCATAATAACCTCTTTTATTCCATCCATCTTCATCTTCCTGCGAAATATCACAATCATAAACAGGGGCTTTACCATATTTCAGGCTGTATTTTTCCAGGTCGGATTCCTTCAGGTCGTAGTATTCAAATTTCAACGGGAATTCATCTTCCATTTTTCCCAGGTTAATATATTCATCCATGGCGCCGGTCCTGTACAAAACATAAACCCCCTGGGTTGCATCAATAAGGCTATTCACACCCGCCAGGTCCTTTTTTGAAACACATTGGATGAATTTATTACATGCTTTTTTGAATTCCTTTTCTTTCAGAACCTGGGCACCGGTATTCTCATTTATGAAGAGGGAGGAAATAAAAAATAAAAATGAAAGAAATGAGCGCATGATGATTGTTTTTTTAAAAATATACCATTTCCGGGATTTTTATATTGATGTTTGTAACGGGTAATCGGGATACAGAAAATATGATTTCGTGGTAAAAAAGAGACGTGTTCCCCTTTTTTTCCCCACCGGCAGGTGTGAATGAAGAAAAAATATTGTGGATATCCCCGCATGAAACGTGGATATGAAACAGGATGATTGGAAACTAAAGAGTGATTAAATCCGGGTCCGGGATAAACCGGTAACTATTCAACCAATTATTCTTTCCTTATTCACAGATAAATTTTTATCATGTGTTAAAAAGTTATTAGCCTGTCCGGATTCACATACCTGTGGATAATCTTAAAGAAAACAAGTAAAACCTAACCGGGGTCATGTTAATTACTGTTCACGGAATGTGGATTACTTCAAACCTGTAATTTTGCAAAAGAGTTTATCCACCAATTCACACCCATAATAATAATATACTCTTTTTTAAAAAATTGTATTAATACTATTATTGTATTCAGGACGGGGGAAAAAAAATTATTTTGAAAAGTTGTTGAACTTGGTGGAATATTGCCATCCCGATAAAACAGGAATAAAAAATGAATAACGCCATACCGGATATCAAAATAAAAAAGCTGGAGGAAATTGGTTTTCTCGATATCGAACCGGATCCTTCCCTTGACCTGTTTGCCGAAATCGAAAGACTGAAGAAAGAAAAAAATGCTGTTGTACTGGCGCATTACTACCAGGAGCCGGATATCCAGGATGTGGCAGATTATATCGGTGACAGTTTAGGGTTGGCACAGCAGGCGGAGAAAACAACTGCCGAAATGATCGTTTTCGCCGGCGTGCATTTTATGGCGGAAACAGCCAAGATCTTAAACCCCTCAAAAAAAGTAGTGATCCCTGACTTAAAAGCCGGTTGTTCGCTCAGCGATAGTTGTCCGCCGGCCCTGTTCAAAAAATTCAAAGAGCAGCACCCGGATCATGTGGTCGTGAGTTATATCAACTGCAGCGCCGGCATCAAAGCATTGAGTGATGTGATCTGCACCAGCAGCAATGCGAAAGTGGTAGTGGAAAGTTTTCCGAAAGAACAACCCATTATATTCGCGCCGGACAAAAATCTCGGGGCTTATATCAACAAAGTGACCGGGCGAAACATGTTGCTTTGGAATGGAGCCTGTATGGTGCACGAAATTTTTAGTTTGGAAAAGATCACCAAATTAAAAGTGAGGCATCCGAATGCAAAGTTGATCGCTCATCCCGAATGCGAGGAACCCATACTGCGAATAGCGGACTTTATCGGATCCACTACGGGCTTGTTGAAGTACACGCAAAAAGATTCATCGCAGGAATATATCGTGGCCACCGAGACGGGTATCCTGCACCAGATGATGAAGGCCTCGCCGGATAAAACTTTTATACCCGCACCACCCAATAACAGTTGCGCCTGCAATGACTGCCCGCATATGAAGCGGAACACCTTGGAGAAGATCTATCTCTGCATGGAATACGAGATGCCGGAGATATTGATGGATGAGGATTTAAGATTGGCGGCAAAGAAACCGATCGACAGAATGCTGGAGATAAGTAAGATGGCGGGGTTGTAAAAGCGTACTAAAAAGGCCAACCAAAGAGTAAAAATAGTTATGCAAAAAAAATCAATAGCTATATTGATTTTTGGAGAAACCCATTCCACCAGGAATGCTCTTGAAGAAGAAAAGTATAAAAACCTCGGTATTGCATTCCAGGAAATGGGATTTGATATAAGCTCTGTTATTTATAATGATGAAAAAGCAGAACAACTCTCTAAAGACCTGTTAGGGTTTGATGCTGTACTTGTTTGGGTAAACCCCATAGAACAGGGAAACAACAGGAATAAACTGGATGCATTATTAAGGAAACTGTACGCGAGCGGATGTTTTGTTTCGTCACATCCCGATATAATCTTAAAGATCGGGACAAAGGATGTTTTGTATAAAACAAGAGAAATGGAATTCGGAGGAGATGTGAAATTGTATAAATCCTTTGAGGAGTTTAAAGAAAAAATTTTCTTAGCAAAAGAACCTGTCATCAGGATCCTGAAACAATACAGGGGAAACGGAGGTGATGGTGTTTTTAAAATTGATGCATCTGATATTTCCAAAAATAAAATTGCTGTAACTCGTGCTAAAAAAGGGGAAGAAGAAAAAATAATGAACGCTGAAGATTTTTTCTCTGCCTTTAAGATTTATTTTAATGATGGCGGCATTCTTATCGATCAACCCTGGAACGAACATATCACCAATGGAATGGTGCGCTGTTACCTGACGGGAACAAAAGTATCAGGATTCGGATACCAGGAGATTAATGCGCTTTACCCGGGTAAGAAACCAGGGAAGAGATTTTATTTCAGCGAAGATTGTGGGTTGTTCCGGGACCTGCGGGAGATCATGGAAAATAAATGGGTGCCGGCGTTGCAACAAATTACCGGAACTGAAACCGAAATGCTGCCGGTTATATGGGATGCCGATTTTTTTATCAACAGCATTAATACCAAAAAGACCAATGAAAAATATACGCTCTGCGAGATCAACGTAAGTTGCGTATCGCCTTTCCCGGAAAGCGCTATTCCTTATATAGTTGAAGAGGTCAGAAAAAAAGTGAGATCAAAAGAGCAATGAAATAAAGGAAGCGACGTTTTAGGATATTCCAACCTTTTTTCTATGAAAAGATTGCTCTTATTATTTTTCTTATATTTTTCGTTGACAAGCTATGGTCAAAAAGATACAACGAAATGGATAAGAGCGTTCCCGATCACCGACTATATGCCGGATATAGGAGATAGTATAAAAATTGTACAAATAAACCTACCCAACGGGATAAAGCTTGCTGAAAAACAGATCGGGTTGTTAAAAGGTATTTACCGCAACAAACATACGGATACAGCTATTATCGGCGCGGGCCGATGCAACCTGATCAAAGGGGATTATTATTATTTTACAATCAATAATAAACAAAGCGGAATAATGCCACGGGCCGGAGACCTGCTTTTTACCATGGTTGATAAGACGCCAATATACTATGGGAATATTCCCCGGCTGGCTTCTCAATTTATTGGCCTGAAGAATGTGTATGATATATCTTTCTATGACCGCTATTCAGTTTTTTCGAAATGGAGTAAAAGCAATGAAGAAGTATTGCTCGATTCGATGGTCGCCGATATTCATTTTGCCGGAAATTATTTTTTGACCAACAGTCCATCTATGAACAAAAATATCGAAAGCGGCAAGTATAAGGATAAAATGGTGCTGAATACGATGATTGCTTGCAACAAAAGTGATGTCACCGACTTCTTTGAATACATGATCGCCAGACCACGCCTGTATGCGGGGGTTGAATGGAAGCTTTGTGAAATATTTGCGACCTGGCTTGTTTCAGGGGCGCCTGCAATTGCAAAAAATTAATGGCATCACCTTACTCATCTATAAATTTCAGCCACAACCATCTTTGAGCACTGGCCTTCCCTTTTCCCGGGGTTCACAAATTTTATATCCAGTTTCGTTATCTCATAATCCAAAACAGAGAAGGATTCCCCTAACTGACACCCGGATTGTTTTATTGCGGCTTCATCTCTTTTATCAAAGATCAACCAAATTTTTTTCCCGGGCTGTAATACCGAATCAGCAAATGATTTGTACAATGTTTTCGTATAAAAGTTAAATGACGAACTAAACGTGTTTTTCCAGAAATAGGCATCACCCGGGTTCAGTTTTCCTTTGACTTCATCAGCCAGCTGATTACCGCCCTTGTATTTTAATAATTGCGGATAAAAAT
>CAZQGZ010000003.1:0-55835 GCA_964592935.1 uncultured Chitinophaga sp.
ACAGAACGGTTTGGGTTGAATGAAAGATCACAGGTGATCGAGATCGCTTCCAATGACGGGTACCTCCTGCAATACTTTGTAAAAAGGAATATCCCGGTACTGGGCATCGAGCCTACCCTGAATACCGCTGAAGCAGCCAGGCAGAAAGGGGTAAATACGTTGGTTGAATTTTTCGGGGTATCCCTGGCTGAAAAACTGGTTCAGCAGGGAACAAAAGCAGACCTGTTGCTGGGCAACAATGTGCTGGCCCATGTGCCGGATATTGTGGATTTTGTAAAAGGTGCGAAGATCATATTAAAACAGGCCGGAGTTATCACGATGGAGTTTCCGCATTTACTTCAACTGGTCAATAATAACCAGTTTGACACGATCTACCATGAACATTTCTCTTACCTTTCTTTTTATACTGTTCAGCAAATATTTTCCTCGCAGGGACTCGAATTATTTGATGTGGAAGAATTGTCCACGCACGGAGGTTCACTCCGGATCTATGCGAAACACCGGGAAGATAGCTCTAAAGAAATTTCCGGGGGTGTAAAAGAGATTTTGCAGAAAGAGTTAGAAGCAGGTATCAATAAGTTGGATTTCTATACAAACTTTACCTTACAGGCAGCCAAAATAAAGATTGAATTTCTGAGCTTCCTGGTCGAACAAAAGAAAAACGGGAAAAAAATAGCGGGTTATGGCGCCGCAGCCAAAGGGAACACACTGCTGAATTTTTGCGGGATCAAGAATGATTTCATTGATTTTGTAGTGGATGCCAACCCCGCCAAGCAAAATAAATTTTTACCGGCAAGTCATATCCCGGTTGTAAACGAGGATCACCTGAAAAAAAACAAACCTGATTATGTAATCATTTTTCCCTGGAACCTGAAGGAGGAGATCGCAGCACAGTTATCTTATATTAAAGAATGGGGAGGACGGTTTGTGGTACCCATTCCCAGGCTTGTTATTTTTTAATTCAATATGAAAGTACTGGTTACAGGTGCTACGGGGTTTGTGGGTTACCATGTGATGCATGATCTCCTGGATAAAAAGGTTGAGATCATTGCAACGGGACCCAGCCGGGAAAAGGCATTATTTAAAGATTGGTTCAGTCAGGTAAGTTTTATTGAATATCAAATGGGAAAAGAATCAGGTGAAAACCTGTTTCAGAAATTCGGGGAACCAGACATCTTAATTCATCTCGCCTGGGAGGGATTGCCCAATTATAAAAACACATTTCATGTTGAGAAGGTCCTCCCGGCCCAATATGCATTCCTGGAAAATATGATTAAGAATGGATTGAAGGATCTTACGGTGACGGGTACCTGTCTTGAATATGGAATGAAAACAGGTTGTCTTTATGAAACAATGAACCCTGAACCGGCCAATCCATATGCGATAGCAAAAGATCATTTAAGAAAACAACTGGAAGCCTTACAGACCCGTTATCCATTTTCTTTGAAGTGGATCAGGTTGTTTTATATGTATGGGATGGGACAAAATCCCGCATCGTTGCTGGCCCTCCTCGATCTTGCTATTGCACGGGGGGACAAAGTATTTAATATGAGCGGGGGTCAGCAGGTTAGAGATTATCTTCCCGTAGAAGAAGTAGCAGCGGATATTGTGCGTATCGCTCTTCAGCAAAAAGTCACCGGCATCATCAATTGTTGCAGCAATAAACCCGTTACCATAGAAAAACTGGTGAGGGATCACCTGGAGAAGAACAAAAGATCAATTCAACTGAACCTGGGTTATTACCCATACCCGGATTATGAACCAATTGAATTCTGGGGAGACGACCGAAAATTAAAAATGGCCCTTGGCAGGGGGTAAAATCATCAGAACAATCAGTTTCTAAATTTTTCTGCGGAACTATCGTCCTTACGGTTTCAAAAACTTTTCATTTTGCTTTTAGCGCTCCGTTTTTTTTCTGTTAATGATCTGGTGCTGGCGCCCATCCTGGTGGTCATTCTGTATGCCATTATCCGGAACAGGGCTGAAAAGGCATTGGATCCGCAAATAAGAAAAATATACTACCGGGGTTTTTATTTCAAATTGATCTGTGTGGTCTCATACACTTTTGTTACAGAATTTATATTCAAAGGAGGTGATACAGCGCTGTACTACCAGGGCGTTCTCGATCTGAGGGCGGCGCTCAATGATGATTATAATCATGCCGGAACCATTGTTAAGAGCCTGAAACTTTCTTTGGATAACCCCCTTACACCTTATTTTTTTTACGACAACTATGCTGACGATTTCACCTATAACTACATGTTAAATACCGGCAATTTTTTTATGCCGAGACTGGGTTTGATCCCGGCTATTCTTTTTTTTAATAATTACCTGTGCATTAATTTATTTTTTGGATTTTTTGCGTTGGGCGGTGCCATCCGCCTGTTTAAGACTTTTCATTATTATTTTCCGAATTATACGAGGGAGATCGCTGTGGCTACCATATTTCTTCCGAGCGTAGGATTCTGGAGCGCCGCGTTGATTAAAGACACGGTTTGTTTTGGCAGTATGGGGTTTATTTTATACGGCTTGCTGAATATTTTTATAAAAAGAACAAAGATCAGGGCTTCTTTGATATGGATCCTCGTTTGCGGCTATTTGATCTTTTATATTAAAGTATACATCCTGCTTGTGCTGATTTTAGCGGTACTGATCTGGCTGTTTGCAGAGACCAATAAGCTGATCGAGGACAAAACTCTCCGGAATATATTTTCTTTCATGACCCTTGTATTTTCTTTCGTAATTGGCTTTTTCTTATTGAATTATTTTACTTCCCTGGAAGCGGCGCAAAATTATAAATTTGATACTTTGCTTAACCAGGCCGAGTATCAGCGGAAAAATATCCTGAACCTTGCCGAAAATACCAAGCTGGGTTCTAATTTTTCGATAAATACTTCCAACCCGGTTGCCCTTGTTCCGAACAGCCTGGTCGCCACTTTTTTCCGGCCCTTTTTGTGGGAGGTTAATTCCCCGGTCGCTGTATTTTCAGCTATTGAATCTACTTTTTTATTGTTTTTTACCCTGTACTTTTTTTTCAAACGGGGGGTAGCCAATTTTTTCCGTTATTCATTTGATGACCCCAGGTTGCTGATGTGTTTCGTGTTTGCGATAGTTTTTGCAGTGGCTGTTGGAGCGTCAACCAGTAATTTTGGCGCCTTGTCCCGGTATAAGATCCCGTGTATGCCATTTTATTTCATCATGCTGCTGATGATATATAAAAGAGCTGAATTACCCTATCCCAGGTGGTTCAACAAAGTATTAAACTGGTTCAATTAAATCTTTATGTGCGGTATCGCAGGTTCCATACAACATCCTCTTGATATTTCCCGGCTTACGAAAGATCTCTTGCATCGCGGGCCGGATGAACAAAGCACGGTTAAGATCGGTGAGTTGCAGTTACATCATCACCGCCTGGCAATATTGGATATCGCCGGTGGCCATCAACCCATGGAATACGGACCATACATTATTATTTTCAACGGGGAGATCTATAACCATCTTGAAGTAAGAAAAAAATATTTGTTTAATTGTTCAACAAACTCTGATACCGAAACGATCCTGCATGCGTATGCCAAACTGGGTGCGGCATGCCTGCATGAATTCGACGGCATGTTTGCACTCGCTATTTATGATAAGCAAAAGGAAGAATTGTTTTTAGCGAGGGACCGGGCGGGGAAAAAGCCACTCTATTATTATACCGATGAAAAAAAGTTTTTATTTGCCAGTGAACTCCATGCGCTGGGCGGGCAACTGCGGCTGGCTATACAGGAAGATCATATCCGGCAATATACCCGGATGGGTTATTTCTACAAATCAGCAACGCCATACAAAAATGTTTTTGAACTGGAAGCAGGAAACCATGCTAAAATATCACTGACCCCGCCCATTGTAAAACTTACGAAATGGTGGAATATCCACGAATGCTATAACCGGAAATCCGGCGATGATTTTCAGACAGCCACCGGCAAAATCGACAACATACTTCATGAGGCTGTTAAAAACCGGGTGGAATCATCCGATCTGGAAGTGGGCTCTTTTCTGAGTGGCGGGATCGACAGCGGATTGGTAACTGCTATTGCAAAACAATATAACAGGTCCTTAAAAACATTCACGGTTTCGTTTGAAGGTGAATATGACGAAGCTCCGCTGGCGAAACTGGTTGCTGAAAAATACAATACGGATCATCATGAAATAAAGATCTCATTCAATCACCTGAGAGATGATATTGAAAAGATCCTTTCCAATTACGGGGAACCATTTTATGACAGCTCGGCCATACCGAGTTACTATGTAAGTAAAGAAGCCAAAAAACACCTGACCGTAATTTTGAACGGCGATGGAGGTGATGAGATCTTCGGCGGCTACCGGCGTTATGTTCCTTTTGCCAAATATGATTTTTTTAAATCCGGGATCGTTTCCAAAAAACTGGCATCCGGTATTCATACCATATTGCCTTCCCCGCATAATAAAAAAAGCAGGTATAATTTTTTTTACCGCCTGGCCGACCTGGCCCGTAAAAATAATCTGGATGTATATCTTTCTTCCACCACGGATATATTTGAGGGATTTGAGAAAAATCTTATAGGTGATGATGCTTACCTGTTGCCGGTCAAAAAGGATTTTAACGAAATGAATCAATCCGGGCTGAGCGGGTTGCAAAAAATAATGAATCTTGATTTTGACAATATTCTTGCCGGCGTATTATTGGTAAAAATGGATATCGCCACGATGGCCAATTCGCTGGAAGGAAGAAGTCCCCTGCTGTGTAAAGAGTTGCTGGAATATGTGCCGGGCCTGAATGATAAATTCAAGATCAGGGGAGTGCAAACCAAATATATTTTGCGCAAACTGGCGGAAAAATACCTCCCTGCCGAACTGATCAATCAGCCTAAACGCGGATTTGAACCTCCGCAAAAAAGATGGGTGAATCATGAACTTCGTGAACTGATCGGGGATTATATTCATGCTCCTTCACCCTATTTTGAATCATTTATTGACCGGAAATTTATTACCGGGTTATTTGATAATAAGATCAGGATCGCCGCTGAAAAAAGGGCCAAGATACTCTGGCTGGTATTTGCACTGGAGGTCTGGCATCAAAAAGTTTATACACCATATTTACAGAAATGAAAACAGGGATCTTAACCATTTCACTTGACTTTGAATTGCACTGGGGTGTGAGCGATCATCACACCATTGAAAGCTATTATGAAAATCTTTCCAATGAAACAAAAGTGGTGAGGCGGCTTCTCCGGTTGTTCAGGGAAAAAAATATACACGCCACCTGGGCCACCGTGGGCATGTTGTTTTGCAGGAATAAAGCGGACCTGTTTGCTTTTGTAAAACCGGAAAACCGCCCGTCTTATTCTGAAAAAAGATTTTCAAACTATTTAGTAGCAGAACAGGCAGGTACCGGTGAAACAGATGATCCCTATCATTATGCTTCATCTGTTATTAAGGAAATAATAAATACCCCTCACCAGGAAGTAGGGTCGCATACATTCTCCCATTATTATTGTCTGGAACCCGGGCAAACACCCGAACAGTTCTATTATGATATAGGCGCAGCAAAAGAAGTGGCGCTGCGGGAAAACATCCGGGTGGCCAGTATGGTTTTTCCTGCAAATCAGTTTCATCCCGATTATTTGCAGCAATGCAGGAAACAGGGCATTAAATGTTACCGGGGTAATTATCCTTCCCGGATCTACCAGTTCCAGTCCAAATCGCTGGAAGGATTATGGAAAAGAATGGCGCGTATGATAGATACCTATCTGCCGTTGAAGGGTAACCGCTATGTGGATGCGGTCATGGAAGATGGTATACTCAATATCCCCGCCAGTTGTTTTTTACGGCCTTACCGGCCAAAACTATCCTGGCTGGAAGGCCTGCGCCTGGCCCGTATGAAAAAAGAGATGAAAGCGGCGGCCCGGAAAAAAAAGATCTACCATCTCTGGTGGCACCCGCATAATTTCGGGCAGAACATGGATAAGAATTTTTCCGTACTGGAAAAACTGCTGGATTATTATCTTGTATTGAACAAGAAGTATGACATGCAGAGCCTAACGATGGAAGAAATCTGCCGTTCATATTCTTTATCCTGATCATTTAAACAAGATCGCATAAAGTGAATATGTTTTGCGGACTTTCCATGAGAACCGGTAATGATTCAAGTGAAGTAAAATGAACAGACCTGTTGTCCTGCTCTGCTCGGAATGTTTTTCAACAACAGCCCTTTATAATTATATCAGCCGGTTTTATCACATTGATCAGGTGATCGTAGAAAAACCCATGCGGGGATGGACACTGGCAAAAAGAAGGTTTAAGAAGCTGGGCTTTTTTACAGTTACCGGTCAGATCTTGTTTGCCGCCGTCATTGCAAGGCTTTTGCAATGGACAAGCAGGAAAAGGATTGCCGCCATAAAATCACAATACGGGTTTGATGAAACGGTAATTGATGAATCAAAGAAAAAGCATGTTTTTTCAGTAAATGATGAGGAGTGCATCGATCTCATGAAGCATATCCGGCCGGGAATAATATTAGTGAATGCCACCCGTATCTTATCCCAACGGCTACTTGAAAGCACCGATGCAATTATTATTAATATGCATACCGGGATCACACCCCGTTACCGGGGAGTTCATGGGGGTTATTGGGCCGTGGTAAATAATGACTACGGGAATTGTGGCGTAACCGTTCACCTGGTTGATAAGGGAATTGACACGGGAAATATTTTATGCCAGGCCAACATCATGGTCAGTAAAAAGGATAATTATATTACCTATCCTTACCTGCAGTTCGGTGAAGGATTACCACTGGTGAAATCAGCCATGGATGATTTGATGAAGGGTAATCGGGTGACCATACCACCCCGTATGAATGACAGTAAACTCTGGTATCACCCCACCATCTGGAAATATATTAGTAACAGGATTTTCAGGAATAAAAAATAAAAGGGTAACAGGAGAAATGAAACCGGCTAAGAAGAAAATTGCGATCATCGAAAATCACGAACTGGGCATCTATTCTTTCCGCCAGGACCTGGTGAAAGCTATTGCAGAAAAATATGATGTTACGGTATTGACAGAAGTGGACAATTCTTTTAAGGCAGGAGATCTTGAACAGATCGTTCACTTCATAGATGTGGGGAAAGCTGTGCTGAATCCCACCACGGCCCTGAAATATCATAACCGTTTAAAAAAGGCACTTTTGAAAGTAAAACCCGACTTATGTCTTACGTTTACCATACGTCCTGCTATTTATGGTAACCTGGTTACATCCAAATTAAAAATCCCGACCATTTCAACTATCACCGGCACCGGTCCTTTGTTTGACAGCCGGAGTATTTCATACACCATTGCCCGGCAGTTGTATAAAAGAGTACTGAGAAAAACCAAATTTGTTTTTTTCCCGAATTATGATGATCTGAACGGTTTTGTGGAAAGAGGTTATATTAAGAAACAACAGGCCCGCCGTGTTCCGGGTTCGGGGGTCAATTATGAACAATTTGCTCCCCGTGCATCCACAAGGGGGCAGGATGGAAAATTTATTTTTTTGTACATCAGCCGCCTGATTAAAGATAAAGGGGTCATGGAATTTGTAGAAGCTGCATCGCTGGTAAAAGATAAATACCCCGAAGCGGAATTTCATGTTATCGGACCGCTGTGGACAGGAAATAAAAAATCACTGACCATAACGGCAAAGGAACTGAATGATTGGATTGAAAAGAAATGGATCATTTATCATAATAAACAAATAGATGTGAGACCTTTCATGGCAGATGCCGATTGCGTGGTGATGCCTTCGTACCGGGAGGGTATGAGCAACGTGTTACTGGAAGCAGCGAGCATGGCCCGGCCCCTGATCGCAACGGATGTAACCGGTTGCCGGGATATAGTACAGGATGGTGTGAACGGGTTTCTTTGCAAAGTCAAAAATGGTACAGACCTGGCAGAAAAAATGAAAAAGATGATGGCGCTTTCATTGTCAGAACGGGAAGAGATGGGGAGAAGAGGAAGGGAAAAAATGATCCGTGAGTTTGATAAAAAAATAGTTATCCGGTTATATTTGCAGGCTATTGAGGAGGTACTTCATGGAAAATAAATCCCCGCACGCATTTACCCTATCAATAGATTGGGAGGATTACGGACAATTGATGGGCCGGTACCGGACCGGGATAGATACGGCACCGCTTCCGGGTACCATTGACAGGCAAACAGATATTATGCTCAGCCTCTTGAATGAAACAGGTAAGAAGGCAACATTCTTCATTCTCGGTATGCTTGCACAACACCGGCCCGACCTGGTAAAAAAAATTGCTTCAGAAGGTCATGAAATTGCCTTGCACGGACAGGACCATATCAATATGCGGACCCTTACAAGAAAACAAGCTTTTGACGATATTGATAAGTCTAAAAAACTGGTGACTGATATTATTGGCGCCCCCGTTTATGGATACAGGGCGCCTTATTTCTCTGTTGATGAAACCAATTTATTCGTATTGGAGATCCTGGCAGAACTGGATTTAATGTATGACAGCAGTATATTCCCGATCAAATTAAAAAGATACGGGATAGATAATTTTAATAAAGAAGATACGTTATATGCCCTGCCAAACGGAAAAGAAATTGTGGAATTGCCCAATACGGTGGCATCATTTTACGGAAAATATATTCCCATTTCAGGCGGTGGTTATGTGAGGGCAATTCCAAAATATTTTTTGAACACGTTGCTCAGAAAACTGGATAAGGAGCAAAAGAATGTGATGTTGTATATGCACCCATATGAATTTGATGACAGGTGGATTGATTGTTCAACCAATTACCCGGATAAGAAGAGGTATTCAAAAGCAAAAACCTTTTTAATTAATTTGCGCTGGAATTTATTCCGGGGCACCATTTATCATAAGATCAAATCCATTTTAAAACAATACGAGTTTATCACTTGTTTAAAAAAAGCAGAATATGTCAAAAGCCATTCACACAGCGCAGCAATATTGGGACGTACGCAGTGATTTGTTCGCCAATTATTACAAAAAGCCCTCTTTATTCGATAAACTCCTGCGAAAAGCGGTATATACCCGGACAGCGGTGGCATTAAAAGTAATAAAAGAATGTGGCAAATGCACTGTGCTTGATATTGGCTCCGGCCCGGGTGTCAACAGCGTGACCTGGTTAAAAAACTCAGAAGCCACCTTTCTGTTAGGTATTGATTTTGCAGAAAACATGAACGAATATGCCCGGAAAAATGCGGAGAATGAAGGAGTGGGCGAACGCTGCAAATTTGTGGAAGGCGATTTCCTTACCTATGATTTTCATAATGAAAAATACGATGTATCGGTTGCCGTAGGTGTAACAGACTATGTGAAGGACATGGATGTGTTCCTGAAAAAGATGGACGCGGTTACCAATAAAGCTTTCGTTCTTTCCTGGCCGCTCAACGGGTTGAGAATGGCGTTGCGCCGTTACAGGTATACCTGCCCGGTTTATCATTATAATGAAGCTGATGTCCGCCGCCTGCACGAAGGACTGAATATCAAAAGTCTTGAAATAATACCGATGCAGGGGGGCATGATGAGTGTGGCAAGGAAATAGACTGGTTGGATAAATTTCCTGATTAATATTTTAATTGCCCCGACAGGTCGGGGCTTTTTTATTTTATCCGGCCTCCGGGCCTGTTTTTATAAATTTTATAAACGACCTGATCAGCAGGTACATAGAACAAAGTTAATGACCCCGTTCGGGATTAAACGGGGTTTCCCTGATTCCCCTATCGGAAATTTACGATTAAGCCCCGGGTACTATCACCCATTTATTCCTATCATTCTGTTGATTTCTTGCAGCCGGCTTATTTGATTTCTATTTTTAAGCCAGAAATCCAACAAATCCAAACAGATGAAAACCACCTTGAAAAAACCCGTGGCTATTGTCGGCTATTCAGGCCATGCTTATGTTATCATTGATATTCTTTTAAGCTCCGGCAGGCTGGTAACGGCTTACTGCGACAATGAAGAAAAAGAATTCAATCCTTATCATCTTACCTATCTTGGAAAAGAAACGGATGTCATCAAACAACTGAAGAAGTATGATTTTTTTGCCTGTGTTGCCCATAATGGCATCCGGGAAAAAATTCACAACAATCTCGGCCAGTTATTGGGCAACCCGATCAATGCCATTCACCCCAGCGCTGTTATTTCTGCTTCGGTAAAAATGGGCGACGGAATTATGATCGCAGCCAATGCCACCTTAAACCCGCTGGTACAGTTGGGTCGTGGTGTGATCTGCAATACATCATCCAGCATCGATCATGAATGTATCATCGGCGATTTCAGTCATATAGCACCTGGAGCGGTATTATGCGGCAGCGTTACGGTCGGAAAAGGAACTTTTATCGGGGCCAATTCAGTGATCCGCCAGGGTATAAAAATCGGAAACAATGTTATCATTGGCGCCGGTACGGTGGTGGTTAAAGATGTACCCGACAATACAACGGTCATCGGCAATCCCGCCCGTTCGCTGGTGAAGAAGCCTGCACGTAAATTGGCAGCTGCTTAAAAAAATTATATTGCTTGCCTTAACCTGTAAACCTGCGGAAAAATCTTCTGCAGGTTTTTTTCTTTGACATTCTTTAGAATATCTCATAACCCTCCAAGGGTTGATAACAAGAGTTTAATTAAAAGAGAATCTAAATAACCCCTGGAGGGTTGGTAATGGTCAGTCTCACTAAATCTTAATACCTTCGCATTCGCTTATCAGCAGTATAATTAACGAGTTGTGAAACCAACAGATACGAAGGATCTCAGGATCTTATTTTTAAGGAAAAAAGATAATCCATATGCCCAGCGGGCCGAAGATTTTATCCGCAGGCATTTTCAAAATCCGTTGATCTTTTCCGGGAGCCGGAATGATCAGTTACCCGCGGAAGTACTAAATTGGAAAGGCGACCTGATGATCTCATTTATTTCTTCCTGGATATACCCGGGTACCCTGTTATCCAATGCTGCCATCGGAGCCATTAATTTTCATCCCGGCAGCCCTGAATACCCGGGAACCGGTTGCACCAATTTCGCAATTTATGATGAAGCAAAAGAATATGGCGTAACCTGTCATCATATGAATGAAGGAGTGGATTCCGGAAAGATCATTGCGGTAAAACGATTTCCGCTGGATGAGAATGATACGGTATACAGCGTTACCCAGCATTGTTACCAACTGATCGAAGAGATGTTTTATGAGATCATGAATCGCATTTTAAAGGGGCAGCCACTCCCGGATTCTGTTGAAAAGTGGAAAAGAAAACCATTTACCCGGAAACAATTAGATGAGCTTTGCACCATCACCCAGGGAATGACCGAAGAAGAGATCAATAAAAGAATAAAGGCCACAACCTATAAAACACCCTGGGCCTTTACTAAAATAGGAAAACATATTTTTAAACTGCAAGCTGAACATTCATGATGACTACAGATACAATCAGGAACTTTTCAAAGAGCCCGGTAACCGGAAAGGAATACGAGATACCTTCACATCCCGATGACCAGGCAGGTATTGATGCTTTTTTAGCCATGCACCCCGGGAAAAAAGTGGTGGTGGTGCAGGGCCTTGGCTTTGTCGGTTCTGTGATGGGCCTGGTAGTTGCCAATGCATTGACAGAAGAATATGCAGTGATCGGTATTGATCTTCCGACAGCAGGTTCTTACTGGAAGATCCGGTCTATCAATGAAGGCGTTTTTCCTGTCATCGCCAGCGATCCGAAGATCGATCAGTACTATCAGCAAGCGTTGAAGAAAAAAAATTACTATGCCTCTTACGATGCGTATGCTTACAGCAAAGCGGATGTGGTGGTGGTTGATATCAATCTTGATGTAAATAAAAGATCCTCCGGCAAAAAAGGTAAAGAAAGTTACAGTGTTGATCTGGGTCCTTTCAAAAAGGCCATCGAGGCGCTCGGAAATAATTGCAAAGAAGATGTATTGGTGCTGGTGGAAACAACGGTGCCGCCTGGCACAACAAAAAAAGTGGTGAGGCCGATACTCGAAGAATGCTTGATTAGAAGGGGATTGCCGGTTGATCAATTAAAAGTCGGCCATTCCTATGAAAGAGTGATGCCCGGCCCGAAGTATATTGATTCCATCCAGAATTTTTACCGGGTATTTGCCGGGACCGATGAAAAAAGTACGGAAGCTGTGGAAACTTTTTTACGGACCGTGATCCGGACCGATGAATATCCATTAACAAGATTGGGTAATACCAATGCCACCGAGATGGCCAAAGTGCTGGAGAATTCTTTCCGGGCCATGAATATCGCTTTTATGGTGGAATGGAGCCGCTTCGCCGAAGAGGCCGGGGTGGATATCTACGAAGTGGTGAATGCCATCCGGATGAGACCCACACATAAAAATATTATGCTGCCAGGTTTGGGCGTGGGCGGGTATTGCCTGACCAAGGATCCGCTGCTGGCCAGTTGGGGAAAAATGAATCTGTTCGGCAGCGAAGAACGGTTGGGTGAAAGCGAGAAAGGAGTTTTTATCAATGACAAAATGCCGCTCTTTGCATTTGAATATATGCGGTCGCAATTCAGGGATCCGCTGGAAGGAAAAAAAGTTTTATTGCTGGGGGTAAGTTATTTGAATGATGTAGGCGATACCCGTTCCACACCGGTGGAAGGATTCTATGACCAGCTGGACTATGAAGGATGCATCATTTCATTACATGACCCGCATGTAAAATACTGGGAAGAAAAAGATCTTTGGGTAAGCCAGGACCTGGATGAATTGCTGAAAGGAACTTATGATTGCATCGTAATTACAACAGGACATAAAGAATACAGGAATAATGAATCGCTGATCCGGCAATTATTAAACCGTCCCGCTTTATTTATTTATGATACGATCGGGGTGCTGACGAATGAAGAGATAAAGAAGTTGTCAGAAAAACATATTATAAAAGTGATAGGCAGAGGAGATCTGTGAAATTAAAAATAAGGAATGAGAAACCTGCCTGCCGGCAGGCAGGTTAGAAATGAAAAAGTGGGCTTCGTAGGAAAGAGCATGTCATTAGATTTGCTGAATTGATTAAAATAAGCCCCGAAGGGGCGGGATAGAATAATAAATAAGAAATGAAAAATAAAAAATGAATAAGTGGCTTCGTAGTAAAGGGTATAATAATCGATTTGCAGAAATGATTAGAACTTATCTCAAAAGTCGAAATTTGAAGGAACACAAAGTACACAAATATTACACAAAGAGCACAACGCATTGGTTATAAACAAGAAATTTCTTTGTGTGCTTTGTGATTCGTGGTGTTCTTTGTGCTCCATTTCACTTTTAAGATAGCTTGTAGTAATAGCCCCGAAGGGGCGGTATAATGTAACCCCGGGGATAACCCGGGGAATGAATGAACGAAATGTTCTTCCAGCCCTGTAGGGGCGAAATATTTTGATCATCAGTGAACAGAACGATGAAGAGTGCGACGCAAGGGACGATGCCATGAAATACTGTAGCTGGTATCCAAAAAATTTGAACAGCAGACATGAGTAAAAACGTTTTGTTATTGGGTGGCGCCGGTTTTATCGGTTTTAATATCGCAAAATACCTGGCGGAGAACCGGGATTATAACCTGACCATTGCCGATAATTTTGCGAGAGGCAAACAGGATAATTATTTTACAGAACTGGTCCATGCACATAAAATAAGAGTGGTGGCCGGAGATTTCACTGATCCCGTCACATTTGATCAATTGGATTCTTCTTACGACCAGGTTTACATGCTGGCTTCTGTAGTGGGAGTGGATAATGCGAATTCGATACCGCATGAAATAATCCGGATCAACACAGCATTAATTTATAATACCCTGGAATGGATACGCCGATCTAAGATCGGTAAAGCACTTTTTACTTCCACCAGCGAATGTTATGCAGGCACCATCGAAGCATTCGGGTATATCACCCCCACACCGGAAGAAGTACCCTTGTGTATCCAGGATATCGGTCACCCGAGATTTACTTATGCCGTAACCAAAATGCTGGGTGAATCAGGATTCCTGAATTATGCCAGGATACTGGGATTTGAAACTACGATCGTGCGTTATCATAATGTATACGGACCCAGGATGGGTTTCAAACATGTGATCCCGCACCTCGTCGTTCGTTACCGGAAAGGCGAAGATCCGTTTAAAGTATACGGGCATGACCAGACAAGAGCATTCTGTTTTATCTCCGATGCGGTTGAAGGAACGGTACTGGCCATGGAACAGACCAATACAAACGGAGAGATTTATCATATCGGTACACAGGATGAGATAAGCATCGGTGAACTGATACATTATGCGGGGGAACTGATGGGCTTTAAGGGAAATTTTGAAAACGCACCCACTTATCCCGGCTCCGTCAGCCGCCGTTGCCCGGATATCACCAAAGCAAGGACACAGTTGGGCTATGAACCAAAAGTGGGGTGGAAACAGGGTTTAAAAGAAACCATTGAATGGTATAACCAATATCTTGAATCCGGAAAATTAGTTTATGAGTAATGAAAAACTGATTCCTTTAAGCGTTCCCAATATTGCGGGCAATGAATGGAAATATGTAAAAGATTGTTTGGACACCGGCTGGATCTCTTCTGTCGGCTCTTATGTTACTCAGTTCGAACAAATGGTAGCCGATTTTGCAGGAGCTAAATATGGTGTGGCTGCCGTGAATGGAACAGCTGCTTTACATATTGCACTTTTGCTAACCGGGGTAAAGCAAAATGATTATGTCATTCTACCCAATCTCACTTTTGTGGCTTCTGCCAATTCTATAAAATACCTGGGAGCCGACCCCATCCTGGTCGATGCCGATGCGGACCTCTGGCAGATGGACCTCGATCTGCTGGAAGAATTCCTGGAAAATGAAACGGATGAGAAGAACGGGGAACTCATTTATATCAGGGACGGCCGCCGTATTGGCGCCATCATGCCGGTGCATATTTTGGGAAATATGTGTGATATGGATCGTTTTCTTTCCGTTGTAAAAAAATATCCTTTACCCATAGTAGAAGATGCCACGGAAGCTTTGGGCACAACTTACAAAGGAAAAAGTGCCGGTACTTTCAGCCCCCTGGCCTGTTTCAGTTTTAATGGGAATAAAATTATTTCCACCGGTGGCGGTGGTGTGATCGTAACCGATGATGAACAACTGGCCAAACATGCAAAACATTTAACGACTACGGCCAAAGCAAGGACGGATGAATATTACCATGATGAAGTGGGTTATAATTATCGCCTTGTCAATGTGCTCGCTGCGATTGGTGTGGGACAAATGGAATTATTGCCTTCTTTCATTAAAAGAAAAAAAGAATGTGTTGCTTTTTATAAAAAAGAATTAACAGGCGTCGCCGATATCCGTTTTCAAAAAGAATTGCCGGGTGTGGAAACCAATGGCTGGCTGTTTACCATACAAACCGGACGGCAGCAGCAATTGCTGGATCACCTGAATGCCCATAACATACTCAGCCGTCGTTTCTGGATGCCGATGAATAAATTGCCGATGTATGAAAATTGTACGTACTTTCAGAAAAAAGATAATGCCCATACTATCTATAATACCTGTCTCAGCATACCCTGCTCGACAAATATTACAGATGAAGAGCTTGGCAGAGTGGTTAAAGAAATAAAAGTGGCGATTGGATGATTCTAGTGTCAATGTAAGTTTAAAAGGACTGGGACTGTCAGGAATTTTTAAAAAGCGGAGACTTCTATGTACAAATACATCAAACGATTTTTTGATATTCTTTTTTCTTTGGTGGCAATAATCCTGTTGCTTCCGGTTTTTATTCCGGTTATTATTTTACTGTTATTTACGGGGGAGCATGAAGTTTTTTTCCGGCAGAACAGGGTAGGGTATAAAAACAAGATTTTCCGCATATGGAAATTTGCGACAATGCTGAAGAACAGTCCCAATATGGGTCATGGTGATGTCACGATGCGAAAGGATCCCCGCATTACCCCGGTCGGAAGATTTTTGCGGCAAAGCAAATTCAATGAATTGCCCCAGGTATTTAATATACTGAGCGGCGATATGTCTTTTGTGGGGCCACGGCCTTTGATGAAAGTGGGTTTTGACCGTTATACCGATGAAATGAAAGCCAAAGTGTATAATGTAAAACCGGGATTAACGGGCATTGGTTCCATTGTATTCAGGGATGAAGAACTGATATTGACAAAAAGTGATCTGCCCCCGCATGAATGTTACCGCACCATTATTTTGCCCTACAAAGGTGCTTTGGAGATCTGGTACCAGGAGCACCAGGATTTTATGACCGATTTTATGATCCTGTTTCTGACGGCCTGGTATGTTTTATTCCCCAACAGTAAATGGGTTTATAAGATATTTCCATCCCTGCCCAAAAGAAATATGTAAACTTGTTGACGGTCGTATAGTCAGTTACCCTGTATATAAACAGTAAAAGTATTTTTGAATTAATAATCATAAACGTTGAAACTATTCTCCAGGACAAAACCGGCCGGTGCTGCAACAGACTTCAGCCTGCTGAAGACCGATATGCATTCCCATTTGCTTCCGGGAATTGATGATGGTTCGCCGGATATGGAAACCTCCCTTCAATTGATCCGGGGCATGGCGGCATTAGGTTTTACCAAACTCATAACAACCCCGCATATCATGTGGGATATGTATAAGAATACACGTCAGATCATTGAAAATAAACTGGAACAATTGCGGGCTGCTGTAAAAGAAGAAGGATTGGCCGTTGAAATTGAAGCGGCTGCAGAATATTTCCTGGATGATCATGTATCAGGTCTTTTAAAAAACAACGAACCGCTGCTGACTATCAGCAGAAGAATGGTATTGTGTGAATTTTCACTGGCGCAGCCGCCCCTGAGCCTGAAGGATATCTTATTTGAAATGCAGATGCAGGGATATCAGCCGGTCATTGCACATCCGGAACGTTATATATACCTTGAACGAAATAAAGAATTTTATGAGGACCTGAAAGATATCGGTTGCCTGTTCCAGCTTAACCTGCTTTCATTAAGTAATTATTACGGGAAATCAGTACATGAACTGTCCGGCTATCTTATCAAAAAAGGATACTATGAACTGGCTGGCACCGACCTGCACCATGTTCGTCACCTGGATGCTTTGCAAAATGGTGATTTGAACAACGCATTAAAAAAGCTGTTTGATTCGGGCAGGATCCTGAATGATCAGCTTTAGCCCGGTTCCGGGTACAACAGGATCTCATGCTTTCTTCTTTCGTTTGAACTTTTTTTTTTCCGGTTTGTTTATTACGGGATATGAATGCATTTACCATAAAAGACCTTGAAAATTTATCGGGGATAAAGGCCCATACGATCCGTATCTGGGAGCAACGATATCATTTTTTAAAGCCCAGGCGGACAACGACCAATATCCGGTACTACAATAATGACGAATTGAAGACCATTCTGAATATCGCCTTATTGAATAAGTATGGTTACAAAATATCTCATATTGACCGGATGCAGCCGGGGGAGATACGGGAAAAAATTTTATTGCTGGGTGATGCAAAAGCCATGCAGGAAAGGGTATTGAATGAGCTGGTACAGGAAATGGCTGACCTGGAAATGGAAAAATTTGAACAGGTCATTGCCGGGTACATTGAGGCCAAAGGAATTGAACAGACCGTTCTTCAGATTCTTTTCCCATTCCTCGACCGGATCGGAATTTTGTGGCAAACCGGCTATATCAACCCGGCACAGGAGCACCTGGTTACAAACATTATCCGGAGTAAACTTATCCTGGCCATTGAAACTACAGTGCCGGAAAAAAAACTGGATAAATCTTTTCTGCTTTATTTACCGGAAGGTGAACACCATGAACTGGGAATTCTTTTTGTGAACTACCTGCTGAAACGCCGGGGCGCTTCTATCACCTACCTTGGAGCCAATGTACCGCTCAAGGATGCAGAATTTGTAGTAAAACATAAGAAGCCGGATATTGCTTTTATTCATCTTACCGCCACCGGCACTAATTTTAATTTTGATAAATTTCTCAAAAATATCCAGCAAAGGTTTGGAGATGGTCTTACCATTATTTCCGGTCACCCGGCCCGGGATTATTCCAAAAAGCCCCCTCCCTGTATCCGTTTAATAAAGTCGCTGGCAGAAATGAATGATTACCTTTCTGTCCTCTGACCGGCATGGCAGAGTTAAAAAGATATTAAATACCCGGAAAGGGAAGAAATTTTTTTGTTTCATAAATTATTTTGTTTAACATTGCATTTCAAAAGTTAAACAAAAATTATGTCAACGCTTGAATTCAATGAAATGCTCCTTGGGAATTCTGATTTTCTCAAGCCTTTTGCCATTAATCTCACAAAAGATAAGGAATCTGCTAAGGATCTGTTTCAGAGCACTTTATATAAGGCTTTGTCAAACAGGGATAAATATCAAACGGGTACCAATATCAAGGCATGGCTATATACCATCATGCGAAATATATTTATTAATGATTACCGTCGAAAAGCTAAACAAAAAACTACATTCGACCATTCCCCCAACGAATACCACATCAATCAAACACAGGCCTTGGTGAACAATTCCGCCGAAAGTGAACTGAGAACCAAGGAAATAAAAGAACATATCCGGGAATTGCCGGAAATATTTAAAACCCCTTTTTTATTGTACTTTGATGGTTACAGGTATAATGAAATAGCTGAAGCGCTTGAAGAACCTTTAGGGACGGTCAAGAGCCGGATACATTTTGCCCGGAAGATTTTAAAACAAAAGATCTGTCTGAATTAAAAAAAATGGCCAACCAGAATTCTGTCATTGTAATCGGAGCCGGTTTTGCAGGATTATCTGCCGCGACCTTTATGGCCAGGGCGGGTTGGGATGTTACTGTGATCGAGAAAAACAACACCCCGGGCGGAAGGGCAAAACAATTAAAGGAAAACGGTTTTACGTTTGACATGGGTCCCAGCTTTTACTGGATGCCGGATGTCTTTGAACGATACTTTGCACAGTTCGGGAAAAAAGTTTCTGACTACTATTCATTGAAACGACTGGATCCGTCTTACCGTATTTACTGGAAGGATGGTATGACAGATATACCTGCCGATATTAACGGGCTGAAAAAAATATTTGAATCGATAGAAACAGGCAGCGCTGTCAGGCTTGAAAAATACCTGGAAGGGGCTGCTTATAAATACAACGTGGGAATGAAAAAACTGGTTTTCAAACCAGGTCGTTCCTTAACCGAGTTCCTGGATTGGAAAACCATCAGCGGATTTTTCAGGCTACAGGTACTTACTTCGGTCAAAAAACATATTTCACAATATTTCAATCACCCGAAGCTGAGACAAATAATGGAATTCCCGGTTTTGTTTCTCGGCGCCCTGCCGGAGGACACCCCGGCCTTATACAGCCTCATGAATTATGCTGATATAGCAGGAGGCACCTGGTACCCGGAAGGCGGGATATATGCCGTGGTGGAAGGAATGTATAAACTGGCCGGTGAACTGGGTGTACGTTTTCATTTTGGAGAAGAAGTAAAAGGGATTTACGTCGGAAGGGATGGCTATGCCAAAACAGTTACAACGGATAAAGATATTTACCGGGCTGATGTTGTGATAAGCGGGGCTGATTATCATTTCACAGAAACAAATCTTTTGTCTGAGGAATTCAGAACTTACTCCGGGAACTACTGGAACACAAGGGTGATGGCGCCTTCCTGTTTAATGTATTATGTGGGCCTGGACAAAAAGCTTAAACAACCCGTTCACCATTCTTTATTTTTTGATGTTCCTTTTGAGGAGCATGGAAAAGAAATTTATAAGAATCCGCAATGGCCCACGGAACCATTATTCTATGCAAGTGTTTCTTCGGTGACGGACAAAACAGTTGCCCCGCCCGGTCAGGAGAATCTGGTTTTACTGGTACCGGTTGCCTCCGGGCTGAAGGGAGATACGGAAGAACTGAGAGAAAAATATTTTCAGCGTATTATCAGGCGTATGGAAAAACATATGGACGAATCCATTATGGATGCAGTGATTTATAAAAAAACTTTTTCAGTGAGTGATTTTGAGAGGGATTATCATTCGTTCAGGGGTAATGCCTATGGGTTGGCCAATACGCTCCGCCAGACAGCCATATTCAGGCCTTCCTGCCGGAGTAAAAAAGTAAAGAACCTTTTTTATACCGGTCAGCTCACGGTACCGGGACCGGGGGTACCGCCCTGCCTCATTAGCGGGGAAGTCGTCTCAAAACAAATTATCAAAACATACGGATAATTTCATAAATTCAATATATGATTCAGTTGTTTCATGCCATCAGTGAAAATTGCAGTCGTCTTGTGACCGAAAATTACAGCACGTCATTTTCATCAGCGATCCGTTTGTTGCATAAGGATCTGCGAGCGCCGATCCATAACATTTACGGATTTGTCCGTTTTGCCGATGAGATCGTCGATACATTTCATGAACACGATAAACCATTCTTGCTGCAGCAATTCAGGGAAGCCACCAATGATGCCTTGGACCGGGGTATCAGTTTAAACCCTATCCTGAACAGCTTTCAGCGGACCGTGAAGGAATATGATATTGACAGAAAACTGGTTGATGATTTTTTCCGGAGCATGGAATTTGACCTGACCAAGAGAGCCTACAATACAGAGGAGTACAGGGAATATGTGTATGGCTCTGCGGAAACCGTGGGATTAATGTGTTTATATGTTTTTTGTGAAGGGAACCGGGACCTGTATAACCGGTTATCCGTTCCGGCCAGAGCCCTGGGAGCTGCTTTTCAGAAAGTGAATTTCCTGAGGGACATCAAAGCCGATTATAACAGCCTCTCAAGAATTTATTTTCCCGGTGTCGATTTCAGCAATTTTTCTGCAGCCACGAAGAAAGAAATTGAAGCAGACATATATAATGATTTCAATATGGCATTTGATGGGATCCTGAAGCTCCCGTTGAAGGCCAGGTTCGCGGTATACGTAGCTTACAAATATTATTTATCCCTTTTTAAAAAAATAAAAAAGACAAATCCGGCCAGGGTCCTGGAAGCCAGGATACGCATCCCCAATTACCACAAGGCACTGATCATCCTGCGGGCAGGTGTTAAAAACCAATTACGCCTGATATAATATGCAAACAGAACAAGTGATATTGGTTGATGAGCATGATCAACAGGTAGGCGTGGCCGGGAAAATGGAAGCCCACGAGAAAGGGATGCTGCACAGGGCCTTCAGTGTTTTTATTTTCAATTCAAAAGGTCAAATGCTGTTGCAGCAAAGGGCTTTGCATAAATATCACAGCGGGGGATTGTGGACCAATGCCTGCTGCAGTCATCCGGGCCCCGGCGAGGAAACACAAGCCGCAGCTCAGCGCCGATTAAGGGAAGAATTGGGTTTTGAAGTTCCGGTTGAAAAGGTTTTTGATTTTTTGTATAAAAAAGAATTTGATAATGGATTAACCGAACATGAATTTGATCATGTATATGCCGGTGAATATGATCACCACATAGAAATTAACGCCAACGAGGTGATGGATTTTTGTTATAAAGACATGCAGGAGATCCGTGCCACCCTGCAAAGCAACCCGGAAAAATATTCTGCCTGGCTGTACCTGGCATTTCCCGGGATCGAAGACTGGTGGAACCGGCGATATAATGATATACCCGGAAAGTACCGCGTGGCATAAACCTATAATGTTGTTTGGAAATGATCACACTTTATTATATTCTGGTCCTGATCGGAACATTCATCATCATGGAAGGTGTCACCTGGTGTACCCATAAATTCGTGATGCATGGATTCCTGTGGTACCTGCATAAGGACCATCACCGGACCGAACCGGGTTTTTTTGAAAAGAATGATGCCTTCTTTGTCATCTTTGCTATACCCAGTATGTTGTTGATCTATTTTGGAACATTTGATCATGTATGGTGGATGCAATCAATCGGATTTGGAATTATGGCCTATGGGTTTTCCTATTTTATCGTGCACGATGTGATCATCCACCAGCGGTTTAAATGGTTTACCCGCAGCAACAATACGTACGTCAGGGCGATACGCTGGGGACATAAGATGCATCATAAACACCTGGACAAACAGGAAGGAGAATGTTTCGGGATGTTATTCGTTGCTAAAAAATATTGGGACAAAATCCGCCGGGATAAAAAACTGATGGCCGGGAATAAGAAAGTGGAATATGCTCCTGAAGCAGATGTTTCAAATCCTTGAAGGGGCATATATGAGTATGAATACAGATTATTGAACCACATAGCCGCATAGGTACATAGGTTCTCACATAGAAAAAATCTATGTGAATTTCTTTGTTTGCTATGTGACTATGTGGTTCCATTTTTATCAGTAGTAAAGTGTTTGCTTTCATTAAACAAGTGTATGATTGAATCTATGTCTTCCGTTGGACAGGTGAAACCGGGGTCTTATTATGATTATATCATCGCAGGCGCCGGCTGTGCCGGTCTGAGTCTTGCTGTACACATGATACGGTCGGGCAAATTCAGCGATAAAAAAATATTGATCGTTGATAAAGAAGAAAAAAATAAAAACGACCGCACCTGGTGTTTCTGGGAAATGGAACCGGGGTTGTTTGAACAGGTGGTGTATAAAAAATGGGAGCAGGTATGGTTTCAGGCCGAAAATTTTTCAAAACGGCTCACTTTATCTCCGTATGAATACAAGCTGATCAGGGGAATCGATTTTTACCGGTATTGTTTTGATATAATAAATAAGCAAACCAATATAGATGTCCGTTACGGGGAAGTGATGGGAATAAACACGAATGCCACGGGAGGAACTTTATTATTGAATGGTGAACAAATTTCTGCCAGATTTATTTTTAACAGCATTCATTTTGAAAAACCTGTTCTTGCAAAAAAAGAATATTATTTGCTCCAGCATTTCAAAGGCTGGCTGATTGAAACAGAAAAGCCTGCTTTCAATCCCGGCGAAGCCACCCTGATGGATTTCCGGACAGATCAGTCTCACGGAACCACGTTTGCTTATGTAATGCCTTTCGCTGAAACAAAAGCATTGGTTGAATATACTTTGTTTAGCGAAAGACTGCTGGAACCCCTGCAATATGAAGAAGGGTTAAAAAAATATATTGCCGGGAATCTCTGTATTGATTCTTATAAAATTACCGAAACAGAGTTTGGTATGATCCCCATGACCAATCACCGCTTTCCTGTAAAGGACGGCAACATCATTCATATCGGAACCGCAGGCGGACAAACCAAAGCTTCGAGTGGCTATACATTCCGGTTTATACAAAAACATTCCGCTCGCATTGTAGAAAGATTGATATCCGGTAAAGATCCTGCGGTTAATCCTGGAAAATGGAAATATCATTTTTATGATAGTGTGCTTTTGCATATCCTTCAGCATAAAAACATGCCAGGGAAAAAAATATTCACTTATCTCTTCAAAAAAAATAAACCCCAGCAGGTGCTGAGGTTTTTGGATAACGAAAGCTCTTTATATGATGAGCTGAAAATTATTTCATCTTTGCCAACATGGCCATTCTTAAAGGCTGCGTTGAAACAACTGTAATGATTTTTCACCCTCCGGGTTAATGCCTCAATTGTCCGGATCCATTTGCATGAATTCCCTTTTCACTGCTTTCAGCATACTGAAAAGCTGGGCCACCTGTATCAGGAGCAACACGGCCAGTGCCAGCATCACATACCAGGGCAGGGTGATGGATTTGGCACCCTCGATCTTCTGGAATTTCTGGATATGCCATCCGGTGATGGCCGAGCCGAAAGCCATTCCCACCATTAAGAAAGATAAGAGGGAGAAGACCACTTTCAGGAACATGATCCTCATCGTGGAATAACCCACTTTGAAATTTTCGAGGATGGCTGCCGGGATGATCAGCACCAGGGCGATCCAGCTCCAGTTCTTATTGAACCAGGCATCGTTGAGCGTCAGGTTCAATATGATCAGGAGGACAATGGAAGCCAGTCCCCAGGGAAATAAAAGAAAGGTGGAGGGCTTGCTGGATGTTAAAGTTGCCATAGCAGAAAGTTTTGTTGGACAGGAAGGTAGAAAATATCCGGGATAAAATAAAAAATCCACCCGGTGTGAATAAAAATTATTAAAGCCCATCACAGGTAAGCTTTTGCCCAGCCTCCCTGTGAGCGGAGGGTCCAGATGGTGCAGAAGCCCCCGGGCTTCCCGGTATACCAGGAATCAATATTATTGCAAAATCCGTCAGGGGTGTTTGGGGTAAAACCCCGTTCACGTAAAGGCAAAAAAGTTTTTATTTATTTTACCACATCATTCTATCTCCCAATTCCCGGTGTTGTATTTGCGCCGGTGCAGATGCGTAAGACAATTGTTCGTATGATGATGACAGCTCATGGCCTGTTTTCATCGTCCATTTCCCGGCAAAAACTCATTTTTTTTGTAGGCTTGCCTGTTAGTATAGATCCATGTGATTTCCATCTTTTGCGTTTTAAAAGCATGCCGGACGCTGGTTTCATACAGTTGCATAGTGAACAGCGGAATTAAAAAACGCTAATAATTCTTTTTAATCAAATTTTAATTTCTTTTTAATGCACCTGAAAGAAGGGGGACGCAACTTTGGAAAAAGATCATATGCGGTCCAGGATTAAGAATATACTTGCCCCTACCGATTTTTCAGAACAGGGTAACCATACCCTTAATATCGCCATTGATTTATGCAAACAAAACAATGCGGTATTACATATAATACATGTGGTTGAAAACAGGTATATCATTACAGCACCCGAACCCGGAATTTCAATGGCTGGAATTGTAAGCGAAATCGACCAGCAGGCAAGGGAAATGCTTAACAATGTATATGAATCTGTCGTCAGGGACCACCCCATTACGGTACAGATCCATATGCCACGCGGTATTCCTTTCGATGAAATCTGCAAAGCAGCATCAGAAATGCCTATTGACCTGGTTGTGATAGGCACGCACGGGGCCTCGGGGATTAGGGAATTCTTTATGGGATCAACAGCTTATAATGTGATAAAAAATACAACCAGGCCCGTTTTGACCATCCCCCCCTATTGTGAAGCAAACGGATTTAAAAAGATACTTTTCCCGGTAAGGCCCGTACAGGGCATCAGGGAGAAATTTGAATTTATCCTGCCGTTTTTAGTATCGCGGGATGTATCCATACATTTTGCAATACTTTGTCAGCAGGGAAAAGAAAAACAATTATATGAACAAAAAGATGAGCTGTTCGAAATACTTACCTCGTTGGATGGTAATGGGATTAGTTGTACAAGGGAAATATACAACTGTAAAAACTTTGCCGCAAAGGTTTTGGAACTGGGCCAGATAATGACTGCTGACCTGATCATCATCAATGCCACGCTCGATTATAAATGGACGCAATTTTTTGTGGGTCCTTACACCAAGCAGGTGATCAACCATGCCAGGGTTCCGGTATTAAGTTACCGGCAAGCTATCGATGCGTCGGATGATGTAAAGAATCTGACGCAGGAATCTTCAGGGGTTAAGGCCACTGCAAGAGGGCTTTAATCAGCGGACCGGTAATTTAACTGGTTTTTTAATATAGTGTTATTTACAGGGGTATAGATACTGCGCAATTATTATCTGTTGCAAGGGGACTGAAAAATTGTTTCAAAAAAGACAAAAGCAGAACCCCAGGACTGTGGCTGCAGGGCAAGGGATCCCCGGGCAATCAAATAAAAACAGGATGAGTAAAAGAAAACTTAAAAACATATTGGTGCCAACAGATTTTTCTGATCAGTCGGCTAATGCGTTAAGTACAGCTATTGCCATGTGCAAACGGCATCATGCCGTTTTACATTTGCTGTATGTGACGGAGAGCAGCGTTTTCGTATCTCCCCGGGATGTTAATATGGCCGCAATGTATTTGATTCCGGAAATGGAAGAAAAAGGAGCTGAACACCTTGCAAGATGCAAAAAGAGCATTAAAGAAAAATATGGCATCAGCGTTCAGAGCTACCTGGAATCGGGATACCCCGCGGATTGCATCAGGAAAAAGGCGCTGGAATTAAATTGCGAGCTTATTGTAATGGGCTCCCATGGGGGGTCGGGGTTCCGGGAGTTTTTTATCGGATCCAATGCCTTTCATGTCATTAAGAATACAACGATCCCGGTACTCACAATACCCGGGAAAAAGAAAGTAAAAGAATTCAAAAAAATACTTTTTCCCATAAGGGTAAGCAAGGGAGTTATGGACAAATATGATTTTATTGAACCCATCATTGAAAAAAATAAGGCGACCCTCATCATTGCAGGTCTTTCATTGCCCGGGGAACCCTATAAACTTGGCCCACTGGATGAAGAGATACGCAGACTCGGGAAATCGTTGCGCAGCAGTAACACGCAGTTTAAGTCTGAACATTATGTGTGTAAGAATTATGCGAAAAAAGTATTGCAGCTTGCCAAAAAGGAAAATGTGGATTTGATCGTGATTAATGCGTCGTTGGATCATAAATGGCAGCAGTTCTTTATCGGCCCGTATACGCAGCAGGTAGTTAACCACTCCAGGGTGGCGGTCTTAAGTATCCGAACTCTCCATCCGGATGTCATCTTTGCAGAGACGGTAAAAGATCAAATGCGAAATGTCAGCCAGGAAGATCTGGTGTATTGATTGTCCTTAACGGAAGTAGTGAAAGATCAAACGGGTTAGCACTAAAAACAGTACAATATCCACCTTGATATTTGCATCTTTTTTTCAGGCTGCGTTTTGCGTAAAGCAGGGCATTGGCAGCCTGTTCAATTTAATAAGTCAATAATTTAAAGAACCAGTTTTATGGATAACGCAATAATTGATGTAAGAACATTAACAATAGAAGATTACCAGACCCTGAAGGAATCCATGATGCGGGCTTATGCCAGCCTCGGGGGACAATATTGGAAGGAAGATGCGATTAATCGACTGATCAAGAAATTCCCGGATGGGCAGGTCGTGATTACTTATGATGGCAACGTGGTGGGCTGTGCATTATCTATCATCGTTAAATATGATAAGTTCGGCGACAACCATTCCTATCGGGATATAACCGGGAATTTCAGTTTTGAAACACATGACCCGAAAGGTGACACGCTGTACGGGATCGAAGTGTTTGTGCATCCTGACTTCAGGGGACTGCGCCTTGCCCGGAGGCTGTATGATGCCCGGAAAATTCTTTGTGAAAGATTGAACCTGAAAATGATCATTGCCGGTGGCCGGATTCCCAAATACGAAATGTATGCGGAGAAACTGAAGCCCCGGGAATATATCGATAAAATAAAAAGAAGGGAAATATACGACCCCACTCTTACTTTTCAGCTGGCCAATGATTTCCAGGTCAAAAAAATTATCCGGAATTACCTCCCCGAAGATAATGAGAGCAGGGGCTTTGCCACCCTCCTTATATGGCATAATATTTATCATGACACCGAAAAAAATATTTTACTCCGTAAAAAAGACATTGTGAGGATTGGCCTGGTGCAATGGCAAATGCGGTCTTATTTTACGACAGAAGACCTGCTGAAGCATGTTGACTATTTTGTCGACGCTGTAAGCGCCTATCAATCCGATTTTATATTGTTCCCTGAATTGTTTAATGCGCCCCTGATGGGCAAATTTAACAATCTCGACAGCCGGCATGCCATTAAAGAACTGGCACAATTTACCCGTCCTATTATCGACGCCATGAGTAAAATGGCTGTTTCGTACAATGTGAATATTATTGCAGGCACCATGCCGGAAATCAGGAATGGAAAAGTCTATAATGTTTCTTACGTGTTGCAAAGAAGCGGAAAAATCGACAGCGTGTGTAAGATCCATATCACCCCGGATGAGGAATATGACTGGGATATTTATGGAGGCAATGAAATTAAGGTTATTGAAACTGACGCCTGCAGAATCGGGATTCAGATATGTTATGATGTGGAGTTTCCGGAAATGAGCCGGAAACTGGCGGACGATGGTATGCAGATTCTGTTTGTACCTTTTTTAACGGATACCCAAAATGCGTATAACCGGGTTCGCTTTTGTGCACAGGCCAGGGCAATAGAGAACGAGTGTTTTGTGGCCATGGCGGGTAATGTCGGCAACCTTCCCAAAGTAACCAATATGGATCTGCAATTTGCCCAATCAGCCGTATTAACACCATCCGACTTTGCATTTCCCGTAACAGGTGTAAAAGCTGAAGCCACACCAAACACGGAAATGATCGTGGTCAGTGATGTGGATTTGTCCCTGCTTACGGAATTGCATCATCATGGCAGTGTGCAAATTCTGAAGGACAGGAGGCTGGATCTGTACCAGCTGCATTATACTGAACAAAAAGATGAGCCGGATGAGATAAAGGAAAAGATATTGGCAGGCAATGGTTAAATTTGGTGAAAGCTATTTCTATGAACCTGATCCAGCGGGTATTTGACATAAAGGACGGCACGGATTACAACGGCACAGCTAAACGAATATCCGACGGTATTCATATCAAAGGCTTTAACGCCTGGTTAATGATCTGTTCGTCCCTGCTGGCGTCCATCGGGCTGGATACCAATTCTACGGCCATTATCATCGGGGCCATGCTTATCTCACCCCTGATGTCCACCATCCTGGGTATTGGCTACTCTATCGGGGTGCATGACCTGGAGTTGTTTATCAGGGCCGTCCGCAACTTTGCCTATGTTACCTTTTTCAGTTTGATCACTTCAGTTTTTTATTTTCTTTTTACTCCTTTGGGTCAACCTACTTCGGAAATATTGTCCAGGACCCAGCCTACTTTACTTGATATATTAGTGGCCTTTTTCGGAGGTGTGGCAGGCATTGTATCAGGATCCAGGAGGGAGGGAACCAATGCATTACCGGGTGTTGCCATTGCCACGGCATTAATGCCGCCTTTATGCGCGTCAGGATATGGTTTGGCAACCGGCCGCTGGAACATTTTTGGAGGTGCATTTTATCTGTTCTTTCTCAATACGACATTTATTGCCGTTTCAACTTATTTGATGGTGAAATTTCTTGGCTTCCCTTTCAAAACGTACGTGGAAAAAGGAAAGCAGAAATTGGTTGGCCGTGCGACTTTAGTGGTAACTATTCTTATCAGCATCCCCAGTTTCTTGTTCCTGTATTCTGTTTATCAGAAGAACAGGATCAACCAGAGCATACAGAATAATATCATTAATGAATTCAGGAAAAAGGGGAATGAGATCCTGAAATGGGAAACGGAAGACCAGGATTCCATAACACTTGTAAAGACCTTTTTCTCCGGGGCCTTTGTCCCCGATTCCCAGAAACTGTATTATAATTCCAAATTGAAGGAACTGGGCCTGCCCAAATACCGTATCCGGTTCTACAGGATGAATTTTTCCAAAAATGAAATCGACAGGATGAGTACAGAAATGACAAACAGTATTATGAAGAACATTGAACTGCAGAACGCGAAATTGCGGGATTCGGTACAGCAGGTCTACAGGAATATCAGCGAAGGAGTCCTGTATGATGAAATAAAGGCTTTTTATCCTGATATATCTGCCCTGGGTGTGAACCAGGTGGAAATGAAGAACCCGGCAGGAACAGATACCTTATGGACCGCATGGATACAATGGGATACTTTGTCAGAAAAAATAAATAAAGAGGAAGCGATGGAAAATATCCGCAGGTACCTGAATAAGAAATTAAGTACAGACACGGTCTGGTTGCAGCAAACAGACCAACCGAGAGTGAGATAAAACAGCCCGGCTACTTTTTTATTTTTAATAATGCAATGACCATATCCATTACATTGGTTTGGGTGGGTCCGGTTTTTAACAGGCCGCCTCTCTTTTCAAAATAAGGATATGCATCAAATCTTTGTAATGCATCCTGCAGATCAGTTCCCCCGAACGGTAACTCATTATTTATAATGGCTCCGGCAGCATCCGTAGGGCCATCTGTTCCATCAGTCCCGGCGCTTAATAAAGTAATTTTAAGACGGCTTTCCGTATTCTGTTTTCTGAATTCATCCAAAGCGCATAAAGCAAAATGCTGGTTACGGCCTCCTTTTCCGTTCCCGGTAACTTGTAAGGTTGTTTCCCCTCCCGCCAAAAAACAGACAGGTTCGGGACCCTTATAATTTAACAGAAACTGAACCAGTTTTCTTGCTTCGTATTCGGTATTTCCATTCATATTGTCCTGTAAGATTATGGTTTGATAACCCAATTCACCGGCTTTATGTTTTGCGGCTTCGAGGGCCAGCTGGTTGTTCCCGATGACCCTGGAGTAAGCCGTTTCAAAAACAGGGTCTCCCGGGCCCGGAGTTTCTTCTTTCAATTTGTTTAAACCGTTGTAAATATTTTTTTTGATATTTCTGCTTAACTGCGACCATACTTCGTACGCTACAAGAATATTGTAAGCATCTTTATAGGTTGATGGATCAGGGGCTGTTGGGCCGCTGGCAATACTGCTCGGGTCATCACCTGCCACGTCGCTTATGATCAGGGTAAATATGTTTGCCGGGTAAGCGGCTTTCGCCAGGTGCCCGCCTTTTATGCCACTTAAATGTTTACGTATGATATTTATTTCAGCAATGGAAGCCCCGCTGTTCACCAGCAGGGAAAATAAGTGCTGTGTTTCTGCCAGCCCGCATCCTGCGGGTAGATCAGCCAGTAGGGAAGAAGCACCTCCGCTAAGAAATAACAGCACGATATCGTTGGCGGAAAGATTTTTCACCAGTTCCAGAACCCTTTTTCCCCCGAGGATGCTGTTCCCGTCTGGTACAGGATGCCCGGCCTCCATTGTTTTTATCCGCGCAAGTTCTAAAGCATGATTGTATTTGGTAATGCAAATTCCGCCGGTAATCAAATTTCCCAATTGCTGTTCGGCCACTTTGGACATGGCGGAAGCCGCTTTACCCGCTGCGATAACTATCAGATCATGGATGGATTGCATATTGGTGACCCGGTCACCAATATGCAGCCTGCCATTATGAACATAAAGATTCTTACTTAATAAGGCAGATGGATGAACTGCTGTGAGTGCTGTTTGATAAATACAATATGCATCATTCCGGAAATTCATAGTATTCAGTAAACGGGTCAGGAACGGTAAAACATTCTCTATACAAAAAAAGCAGCTTACGGGCTGCTTTTTTACATGCTCACAATTAATGAAAAAACCTACTTTATAGTATCCAGCACCTGCATCTCGGCGATCTCTTTTTGCAGGTTGCTTAACCATTTGTCTCGGATTTCAGGGGAGTCAAACATAGCACTTGTTCCCACTACCTGGCCATTGGTACTTTTTACATTGAAGAAATGCATGCCTTTTTCTGTGGCCTTTTTTTCAATGGCTGCCGGTAACGGTAAATTTTTCTTAACAGATTCGATACCGTTTAAAACGCTTTCTTTTTGTTTATATCCTTCGCTAGATAAAAGGACCTTTCCGGTATCATCAGTTAGCCGGAAATAGAGTTCATTATTTTTTCCCCGGTATGTTTCAAATTTTGTCATAGTAGAAAATTTTAAAAAATTAAGAAATAGGGCCGGCCAGCCTTGTGATTCAGGAAGCCATTGCCATGGTTTCCTTGTCAGGCAAACATAGCTGCCGGAGATTAAAGAGACATTAAATTGAAATTAATTTCTGTGTATCCGGCAAAAGCTTAAATGAAAAAAGCCGGGAAACGACCTCAAAACACCAGGGTTTAAACGGGTTAATTAATCAGGCAGAATTCAATTCTACCACGTTTGAGTTTGGCAAACATTCTTTCATCAGTTCAAGCCATTTTTCACATTGTCTTTTCGAATGAAAATCCATACTATAGCCGATAGGTATACCGGATGAATCAGCCACAAAAAACTTCCAGGAATTATACCCGGTCTCGTCAATACTGATGTTCTCCGGATCCTGGATACTTTCCTTGACCTGTTTTATGATTTTCCGGCACTCCTTTTTATCAGGATAACCGTCGCTTGACAGTATATTATGACCGGTCTCAGCCATTACACGGTAATAATATTTTCCGTTATTCCTGGTAAAAATTTCAAAGGTCGTCATGATCATATATCTTTTGTCTTTACAAATAAATGAGAGCCTCATTAATAACCGTTAAAAACCACATTAAAAGGTGATTAAAACACGATGTTTTAAACAGGAGAAATAATTATCAGATATTTTTGCCGTATGACAGGGGTCAGTTCGTACATATTTATTCTCGCCATATGCCTGCTGGTGATCATCTCCTACCTGTATCATGTTATTTCCCGCAAGACCAGCATTCCATCTGTTTTGCTGTTGCTGGCAACGGGAATTATTACCCGGGAAGTACTGATGCATAATCATATGCTTGTAGATATCCCCTCCACCGCCGTGGAAATATGCGGTATTATCGGGTTGAATATGATCATCCTTGAAGCCGGTCTTGATTTGCAGATCAGCAGGAATAAAATTGTACTGGTCCGCAAGGCTTTCTTTTCCGCTATGATTATCCTGGTCGTATCGACCTTTGCCTGTTCTTCCCTGCTGTATTTTTACCTTAAGGAAAATTACCTGAATTGCGTTATTTACGCGTTGCCCCTTTCCATCGTCAGCAGTGCCATCGTGATCCCCAGCATTTCTCACCTGGACAATACAAAGAAAGAATTCCTGGTATATGAAACTTCCTTTTCGGATATCATAGGCATTTTATTTTTCAATTACCTGGTAGCGGGCAAGTTGCTGGAAGGCTGGAATATTGCCTGGTTCTTTGGTTCAATCGCCGTGTCTGTCCTGTTGAGTGTTTTATTATCGGTGATCATGCTGGTGATGCTGACCCGTATCAGTACAAAGGTCCGTTTCTTCCTGGTATTCTCTGTCCTGATTTTTTTGTACGCGGGGGGAAAAATGCTTTCACTTCCTTCTTTATTCATTATCCTGATTTTCGGTCTGATCGTGAGTAACTGGTCGTTGAAACCATTCCGGCGCTTTTATAAAATTATCTCCATGAAACAGGTGGATGATGTCAGTCATTTACTGCATGCTTTAACAGCGGAAAGCAGTTTCCTTATCCGTACTTTTTTCTTTTTTATTTTTGGCCTGACCATTGATATCAGGCTGCTATCGGATCCTGAAGTGATTCTGGCGGGATCTGCCATCGTGGTGCTGCTGATGTGTATCCGGTATGTATACCTGAGGTTTTTTTTGCATGCCCACATTTTTCCGGAACTTTTTTTTATGCCGCGAGGGCTGATCACCATCCTGTTGTTTTACAGTATACCGGATGTTTATAAACTGTCAAAATTCAATGAAGGGATCCTGTTCTTTATTATCTTACTTACCAGTGTCATAATGATGGTGGGTTCCATGGCCTACGGCAGGCCCAAATTGCAAACCATCAATGATCAACTGCCTTTATCAAAAGATAACTACTAAATATGGAAGAGATAAAAGTATTGCTGGTCGAAGACGAAAAAAAAATTGCGGATACCCTTTCCAGGGGTCTGAAGGAACTGAACTACCATGTAGAAACAGCGTATGACGGGAAAATAGGGTTGCGTCTCTTTGAAGCGGGGGATTTTGATTTGGTGATTACGGATATCAATCTTCCGGGGATCAATGGATATGATTTGTGTAAATCTGTCCGCAGCAGGAACCAGCATGTTCCGATCATCATGCTTACCGCACTGAATGCGATGAATGACAAGATCGAAGGCTTTGATGCCGGTGCGGATGATTACCTGGTGAAACCCTTTGAATTTAAAGAATTGCTGGTTCGTATGCGGGCCTTGTTAAAACGCACCATGAACCAGCTGTTGCCCACCGGTAATATCTTAAAAGTTGCCGACCTGGAACTGAATGTAGACAGCAAGGAAGTAACCCGGGGCGGAACCCCGATCAATCTGACGGCAAAGGAATTCCAGCTGCTGGAGTATTTTATGCGTAACAGGAACCATGTGGTATCAAGAGCCGATATTGCCGAAAGGGTGTGGGATCTTGATTTTGATACCAAAACGAATGTGATAGATGTATATGTAAATTTTCTTCGGAAAAAGATCGACAGGGATTTTGAACCAAAACTTATTCATACCCATGTGGGGATGGGATATATGATAAAAGAAAAATAAGCGATGAGTATCAAGTATAAAATAGCCTTGTTGTTCGCGGTATTGGTTACAATAATACTGACCATCGTCGGTCTTTCTGTATATTTCTTCAGTCTTAAGGAAAGGGAGAACAGCTTCCGGACGCGGTTAAAGAACCGGGCCATAAGTACGGCAAAGATCTATGCTGATATCAAGGGCATGAATCTTTCCGTACTGCAGAAACTGGATACGTCTGCTGTGGCGTCCCTGTATGACAAAAGTATTTCGATTGCCGGCTACCGGGATGAACATGAATATATGTTTGCTGATAGACCCGGGGATTCGATGTATCTGAGCAGTAAAGTAATTGAGAGAACAAAAATCGGGGATGAATATTTTTTCACCTATAAAGGGAAAAAAGCAGTTGCCGTTCATTACACAGACAGCGATAATAATTTTATAGTGGCCGTGGCCGCTTCAGATATTGACGGGATGGAATACCTGAGGCAGCTGAAAAAAAATCTCCTGCTGGCCTCGGTGCTGGCTGTTTTACTTTCCTTTCTTACCGGTCTTTATTTTGCAAAAGGCCTCATTCGGCCGATCATGCGTATTACAGGAGAAGTGAACCATATCACCTCCAACAACCTTTCCCAGCGGATCAAAATACACAGGGCGAACGATGAGCTGACCCGTCTGGCACAGACATTCAATACATTGCTTGACCGGTTGCAGGAATCTTTTACGATCCAGCGCAGGTTTATTTCGAATGCATCGCATGAGCTTTCCACCCCGCTGACTTCCATTTCCGCCCAACTGGAAGTGGCGATGCAAAAGGACAGGTCTGCCGGGGAATACCGCGATGTTCTGCAAAGCGTCTATGAGGATATCAAAGACCTTCAGCAGCTGACAAGGAGCTTATTGGAAATAGCAAAAACAGGGTCCCAGGGAACGATTGATTTAAGCGAGGTGCGCATGGATGAAGTACTTTTAAAAGTGGCTGCCGAAGTGCAAAAACTGGATCCGGCTTATAAGGTCACGGTGGAATTTGAAATTCTCCCTGAAGAGGAAGACCAGCTGATGGTATTTGGCAATACGGACCTGCTCTACATGGCTTTTAAAAATATCATTGAAAATGGCTGTAAATACTCTGACAATTTCCGCGCACATGTTTCAGCATCTTTTGCTGATAAAAAGATGATCATCAAAGTTGCCAGCAAAGGGGATGTCATTGCTGAATCAGATATTCAGAATATATTTCAGCCATTTTTCAGGGCAGCTTCCGTACAACAAAAACAGGGCTTCGGCCTGGGTCTTACATTAACCAAACGAATTCTTTCCCTTCATAAGGGAACCATAGAAGTGGTGTCCAGCCCGGAAGACGGTACTGTTTTTATTATTCAACTACCGTGTGCATCGAATGTACTAAGGGGTTTTTAACCCGGTTTTAATTACTTTTTAATAATACCAATGCATCTTGTGTAAAACCCGGAAAAGATGAAGCCTGGTATCGTTGTATCTCTGCTTGCGGGTATTATAATTCTGCTTTCCATTTTTGTTTTCGTGGCAGCTGAAAAAAACCACAGGCTTAAAATGGACAAAGAGGCTTTGATCCTGAAGAGCGACTCACTTCATATTCTGCAGATCCAAACTAATCGGGAACTGGTGGGCATACAGAGGACACTGGATAGCCTGCTGGGAAAAAAGAATGCAAACTAAAAATTATGATTAGTGTTATTATACCCGCCTGGAATGAACAGGAAACTATCGCCAAAGTGGTCCGGTATTGTTTTGAAGAACCTGCCCTGGTCTCTGAAGTAATCGTGGTAGATGACAATAGCTCAGATGAAACCCGGCAATTGGCTAAAGCGGCAGGTGCCAAAGTGATCATCAGTGCAAAATTGGGCAAGGGATTTTCCATGAAAGAAGGGATTGCTGCCTCTACCAACCAGCTTTTGGTTTTCCTTGATGCGGATATTCATCCCTATCCCCCGGGAACCATAAAGAAACTGGTGCAACCCCTGATCGATGATGAATCTGATTTTGTAAAAGGGGCGTTCGCAAGGAATGCAGGCAGGGTGACCGAACTGGTAGCCAGGCCGCTACTCAAAATATTTTACCCTGAACTGTCCCATTTTCAGCAACCGCTGAGCGGTATGATCGCAGGCAAGAAATCATTTTTCAATAAGATTGACTTTTTTCATGATTATGGCGTTGATATCGGGATTTTGATCGATATGTTCCTGATGCAGGCAAGGTTGAAGGAAGTCAATATCGGGTATATTGAAAATAAAAGCCGGCCCTGGCAAACACTGGGTAAAATGAGTACAGAGGTTTCAAGGGCGATAATCAGGAGAGCAACGTTGAAAGACGGTAATTTTGTGAGCCTTGATGAACTGGGAAGCGTCGACATTATAGCGGCTCAGATGGAAAAAGTGGTAAAAGAAGAAATGAATTCCCTGCGCAAGATTGTGCTGTTTGATATGGATAATACCCTGCTAAGGGGAAGATTCATTGATACCTGTGCCGCAAAATTCCAGTTTACTGATGAACTGGCCAGGCTTCGTACAGCAGAAAAGGACCCGGCCGTGCTGACCAAAAGAATTGCCATGCTGTTGCGGGGTTTGTCACATGGTGAATTATTACAAGTGGCAGCTTCGATTCCCATTGTGGAAGACGCCGCGGAAGTCGTGGAACAGTTAAAGCAATCAGGTATAAAAGTGGGCATCATCAGTGATTCTTATCAACTGGTGGTGGACTATGTGAAAAACCAGGTAGGAGCTGATTTTGGTTTGGGGAACAGGCTTGAATTTTTTGAAGGCAAAGCCACCGGTGAGGTCATTATCCCATCCTGGTTCTATAATAACCTGGAGAGTAAATGCGGCCATATAATTTGCAAGACCAATGCCTTGCAGCAAATTGCGAGAAAACATAATATTTCATTTGAGAATTGTATTGCCATTGGCGACAGTGAAAATGATCTTTGTATGATCGAACAGGCCGGTATGGGCATTGCATTTTGTACAAGCAATGAAAAATTAAGAACCAGTGCCGACAGAATCATAGACAAACAGTCCTTTAAAGAACTGCTGGGGATGGCAAGTATCGATGGGGCATCAGTCCAAAAGAACCCTGCCCGGCAGCTCTGATCTTATTTCACTGCCACCTGTTTTTTTTCAAAAAGGTTTATTTCTTCGATGGTTCGGTTGAGCCTGCTTTTTTCAGCAGCAAATGCCATCAGGTGGCTTTCGATCGAAACTTCAATAGAAGAACTGAGCAGGGAGGGATCCTTCTGTGCAACAGCCTGTATCCAGTCCCTTACCAGCCTGTGATCACCCCCGCCGTGCGCATCTGTTTTCAGTTTCCAGGAAGTTTGTTTTCTTGTTTTGAAATTGGTCAACACCAGGGTTTCCATGTTGCCGATTATATCTCCTTTCGAACCCATGATCCTTGTCCTTCTGCCTTCGTAGGATACATGTGCTTCCATCGAAAAGGCAGCCGTCACCCCATTCTCAAAAATGATATTTACTGTCAGGTGATCAGGCTGGTCATTGTCCATCCGGTAAACACATCTCCCGTAATCAGTGGTCTTCAGTTGTTCCAGAATAAATTCATCCCACTTATCCTTGTCTTCCGGCATATCAAATACATACAGTCTCTTTTTGTCCCGCAGGTAAATTTGCAGGGCAGAATAAGGGCAGGATGATTCTACGTTGCATCCGTCCGAGCATCTTTCCGTACTTCCTTCCGGGGCATTGGCATTGGTAAACCATTTCAGGTTTCCAAAACAATGCACGTCTTTGGCCGGACTGTTCACCAGCCAGCGGATAATATCGGTATCATGACTTGACTTGGCTAACAATATGGGTGTTGTTTGCTTGCTGTTTCTCCATTGTCCTCTCACATAGGAATGACTCATGTGTACCTGTTCGATCGGTTCCATGTGCTGTATGCTGATGATGTTCCCGATTATGCCAGCGTCCAGAATCTCCTTTAATTCGCGGAAATAAGGAGAATACCGTAATACATGGCAGACGCCGACGATCCTTCCTGAAGACATGGCTTTATCCAGGATCAGCCTGCATTCCTCTTCCGTCGGGGCAATCGGTTTTTCAAGCAGCACATCATACCCTTTCTCCAGCGCTTCCAGGCAGGGACCTGTATGTAATTTATCAGGCGTGGCAATAATTACAGCATCAGCAAATTTTTCTTTTTTAAAAACATCCTTCCAATCGCTGAAACAATTTGCCTCCCCGATCCTGAATTTTTTTTTGCTTTTTAATAGTCTTTCTTTATTGGGTTCAGCAACAGCCATAATTGTCAATTCATCGGGGTATTTCATGGCATAATCCGCATAAATATTACCGCGGTGACCCGCCCCGATCAGAATAACAGTGACCGGGCGCTTTAATTTTATATGGCCCGGGTTTTCAAATACATCATCGTGCAGTCCAAAACGTGATGCAACTTCCTTCCATTGCAGTGTAGCTTTTTCTTTTACTATGTTTAAGGAACGCAAAATTTTCCTGGAAGAGATAAACTGCCGGAGAGACATGACCCGTTAACTGTTTGAGGAAATGACCAATAATTTAATACAGGTCAAAATTACAATGAATATCAGGACTATAACCGGAATTTGAGATTTTAATCAGATTTTAATCAGGGCTTAATACCGCTTTTAACAGGCCAATTTAATATTGAATCATAAAAGAGAATCATGCAAAAGTTATTTAACAAAATTCTTGTGCCTGTTGATTTTTCTGCAAGACCTATGACCGTTATTGAAAAAGCGATCGAGGTTGCCCGTGAACACAAATGCAGTATCCAGTTATTGCATGTTGCTGTTCTTTCTCCTTTCGCCTCTTTGCCGGCGGCAGATGGTCATAGGACAACCCCCCCGGTCATGATAAGCAATATGGTCGAGCTTGAATTCCAGTTAAAAAAATATTGCAGGTACATCTCAACCATTACTGACAACTACGTTCCGGCCGATTTTACCATCCTCGTTGGCAGCTGGGATGAGGCCATCATAGACTTTGTGAACAATAACAGGATCGACCTGGTGCTTATCGGGCAGAAAAGGGGAACATACAACAAAAGAAAAATGCTGCTGAACCCGGATAAGATTGCCGCGAAAACAAATATTCCTGTGATTACAATTCCTTACAACAGGCGCATCAGCAGGTTATTGTCGATCGTCATTCCGATTACAGACTTCCTGCCGGTAAGGAAACTGATGTATGGTGTTTACCTTTCTTCCAGCAACAACACGTCTATAAAATTACTGGCAGTTGAAAATGATAAGACCCGGGATCATGTTCATTACTATTTAAAAAAAGCTTTCCAGCTGATCTGTGACAACTGCAGTCTGAAGGTGGAGCTTGAAACAATTACAGGCAATAATATTGCAGAAGCTGTACAGGAATTTGCCAGGATGAAATCCGTTGATCTCGTCATTGTAAACCCGGAAACGCAAACCAGGATGCCGGGCATTCTTTCTTCTTTGCGTGGGAAAATATTACAAAAATATTCGGCGATGCCGGTTCTTACGGTAAATGCGGTTTAATTTTTTTTTAATAATAAAGATTGTAAGTAATTATGAAAAGGATCTGGATTATCATTTTTTTCTCATTCCTGCTTTCCGGGATCCGGGCGCAAACAGTAGCGGATGCCAAAAGATATATTTATTATGACAGGCTGGAATCAGCCAAACAGGTCCTGCAATCAATTATCAAGAATGAAGCGTCTTCTCCCGACGCCTGGTATTGGTTGGGAGAGATCTACCTGAAACAAAATAAGATCGATTCTGCTGGATTCATTTTACAGGAAGGCACCAGGTATTTTTCGGGCAAGAATTTCTCTTCCGATAAGTACCCTCTTTTGGCGGTTGGACGGGCTCATGTATTACTTGATGAGGGTAAAACCGCTGCAGCAAAAAAGGAAATGGGATTGGTCATAGCCTCTGCGAAAAAAAGGGACTTCCTTTCGCTATGGGCAGTAGCCCGCGCTCATATTGACAGCAAGAACGGGGATGTAAACCGGGCAGTTGAGTTATTGAAAAAAGCAATCATTAAAAATAACAGTAACGCTGAATTATACCTTTCATTGGGTGATGCATACAGAAAATTAACGGATGGGTCGAATGCAGTTATCAATTATGACAAAGCCCTGGAAAGGGACCCGGCGCTTGCTGCAGCCATGTATAACAAGGGCCGGATTTATAAAAGCCAGCACAATACCGAAATTTTCCTGGACAGGATGACCCGGGCCTGCGAAATCGATTCAGCTTATGCGCCGGCGCTGTATGAACTTTATTATTTTTATTTCTACCGGGATATAAAAAAGGCCGGAAAATTCCTGGCTGCATGGCTCCGAAACACGGACCCCACCCTGCAACAGGCATATATGGTCACCGATTTTCAGTATGTCACGAAGAAATATGAAGAAGCAATTGACGGAGCTTTACGGATCATCCATACGGAAGGTGATCGTGCACAACCCAGATTATATAAACTGATCGCATATAGTTATGCTTCACTGGGCGATTCCTCCTCTTCCCTGGAATATATGAATGCTTATTTCGGAAAGCAGAAGCCGGCAAACCTGGTGGCCAAAGATTTTGAACTGGAGGCGGTACTGCTGGAAAAAATAAACCCGGATAAAACGGCAGCGGTTGAGTGGTATAAAAAAGCCCTTGCACATACCCGGGAAGAAAAGGATAAGCTTGATTACATGATGACGCTGGCAGATCTGCAAAAGGAAGCGGGAAACAGGGAAAGGGAAGCGGTCTGGCGGGAACAAATTTATAAAATGAAGGATAGGCCCGGTAACCTTGATCTGTATAACTGGGGGGTTGCCCTTTATTATACCGAAAAATACAGGAAAGCAGACAGTGTTTTTTCATTGTATGAAGAAAAATACCCGGACCAGGTCTATGGATACCTATGGAGGGCAAAATGCAATGCCATAATGGATTCAACCATGGAAATGGGATTAGCGGTTCCCCATTATAAGAAGCTGATTGAAATTGCCAGGACAGACACCGTAAAATACAAGTCCATCCTGTTGAAGGCCTACGGGTACCTCGGAACCTATCTTGCCAATATTACCCGGGATTATAAAGCATCGCTGGATGATTTTGAAGCCATGCTTCGACTGGATCCGGACAACAATGAAGCCAGGGAATACACTGAATTACTGAGGAAGTGGATTGAATCAGATGGTGGAACGCAATGACGAATATAAGTAAGATGAATAAAACCATTCTGGTGATAAATGAAAATACCGGAAATCTTTTGTATCAGCCGATAGGAAGAAAAATCATAAGACCTGAAACATATCAGCCTGTTCCGGCAGCAGGTTTGTTGCTGAAAAAAGAAACAAACTGTAATAAAGCAGTTCATGCGGAAATTATTTTTATACCGAAGCGATATGCTTTATACAGGAGACCAGGAGCCGGGAATGCGGGAAAAGCAGCGAAGATTGTAATGGGAACATTACGGAAGGGACCCGGGAAAAAGATAACAGAAAAAACAAATCGCCGGCCGCGGCAACTAACGGTTTCTCATAGTCCTTAGTTTTTGTTCAGGAGGGTGTCTTTGACGCACCCTCTTTTTTTTAAGGGCTCAGATCAAAGGACGGGTTGTGGTCCCGGGGGAATTTCAATAATAGAATACAATGAGCTTTATTACTGAATTAAGAAACCGGTTTAAAAGATTATTTGACAGGATCGGAAGCGAATGGCTCAGAACGAATATACTTCAGGCTATACCTTTCTGGATTGCTTCTTTACTGACAGGTTTATTGGCTGTGCTGTTTGCAAAATTGTTTGGCTATGCTGAACAGGGAACCCATTATATTTTAAAACATAATGCCTGGTTTCTTTTTGTGGTCACTCCTTTATGTTTTATCGTTGCCTGGTGGGTAGTAATAAAGTTTGCGCCGTATGCCCGCGGCAGCGGTATTCCGCAGGTAATGGCTTCAATTGAACTGGCCAACCCGAAAAATGAGGCTAAAGTGAAAAAGCTTTTGAGTGTCCGTATCATTATCGTAAAAATGATCTCGAGTCTTGTGCTGGCATTGGGTGGAGGTGTTGTCGGGAGGGAGGGGCCAACGATTCAGATCGCCGGTTCGGTTTTCAGGAAAGTCAATCTCTGGCTTCCGAAATGGTGGCCAAAAATTTCAAAAAAGAATATGATCATGACGGGTGCTGCCGCAGGGCTTGCTGCCGCATTCAATACTCCTTTGGGTGGAATTGTATTCGCGGTTGAAGAACTGACCAAAACACATATCAGTTATTTTAAAACTGTTCTTTTTACTGCGATTATTATCGCGGGTTTAACTGCACAGGCTATATTGGGGCCCTATTTATATCTCGGGTACCCCAATGTCAGTTCTTTATCCTTCTCCCTGTTTTTTGCAGTTATTCTTGTAGCTGTTGTTTCGGGGCTGATGGGAAGCAGCATGTCAAAATTAATATTGGCCGTTTTCCGTTGGAAATCCCGGTTCAGGTTTAAATACCAGCATGTGCTGTACCTGGTTATTTGTGCGCTGATCATCGTGGTGGCAGCCGTCTTCCTTGATGATAAAATACTGGGATCAGGAAAGGAATTGATGGCCCAAAAATTATTTACGGCCGATAAATACGCTGATTGGTATGAACCGGGATTGAGAATTGCCGGGCCGGTTTTGTCGTTTACCAGCGGGGCTGCCGGCGGGGTATTCGCTCCTTCATTAAGCGCCGGTGCCAGTATTGGTTCGGTTTTCGCGGGCTGGATGGACTTATCGGCAACGAATGCCAATTTGATTATACTTTCCGGAATGGTTGGATTCTTGACAGGTGTTACAAGAACCCCTTTTACTTCCGCTATCCTGGTGCTTGAGATGACAGACCGGCATAATGTGATCTTTCACCTGATGCTGGCTGCTCTTGTGGCCAACATAGTTTCATTATTGATCGACAGGCATTCATTTTACGATCATTTGAGAAATCAATACATTCACGAAATGAAACAGGAACCCGTTGAAATAAGGGTAATTGGAAAAAAAGAATAACTTCCTTTGTGATCAGGCGGGCCGTTATACCAACTTACATAATATAAATATTCATGAATATCGTTTCCATCATAACCATACTGGTTGTCCTTACTGCATTGTTTGCGTATTTGAATACCCGGTTCCTGAAATTACCTGAAACGATTGGGATTATGATCATCTCCCTGGTCTTTTCATTATTGTTGATTGGTGCCGGTATTATATTCCCCCTGATTTCGGGTTTTGCCAGGGATTTTGTCGCGAATATTGACTTCGGACACGTATTACTTGATATCATGCTGAGCTTTCTGCTTTTTGCAGGTGCCCTGCATACCGATGGTTCATTACTGAAAGCCAATCGCCGTTCAATCACGGTATATGCAATAGCCGGGGTGATCATATCCTCCCTTCTGGTGGGCACCATGGTCTTCCTGTTTTTCCAGTTCATGAATTCCCCGGTGAATTACTGGTATTGTTTATTGTTTGGGGCATTGGTGGCCCCGACCGATCCTATTGCAGTACTGGGGATACTGACCAAGGCCGGTGCACCGAAAGATGTCGAAATAAAAATAGTCGGTGAATCATTGTTTAATGATGGAATCGGGGTTGTGCTTTTCTTATCCCTGCTGGAGATCATTTCGATCGGTACGGCAAATGCTTCGGTTGGCAATATAGCCCTGCTCATGCTGAAAGAAATCGGGGGAGGCCTTTTCCTGGGCTGGCTGCTGGGCCAGGTGGGATTCCGGATGATGAAAAAAATAGATAATTACCAGACCGAAGTATTAATTACCCTTGCCATTGTGATGGGAGGATATGCGGCCGCACAAATGCTCGGTATTTCAGGCCCACTGGCGATGGTGGTGGCCGGTTTGTTTACCGGCAGCCGTTCCAAAGAATCCATGAGCGACGTAACGAAATTCTATGTTGATAAATTCTGGAAGTTACTGGATGTATTAATGAATGCCATCTTATTTGTATTGATCGGGCTTGAATTATTGACACTGGAATTTAATTTTGATTTTTTAATAGCTGGATTGGTGGCCATTCCCATCTCACTTTTTTCACGGTACATATCATTACTATTACCGGCGTCCATGTTCAGGAGGTATATTAAAACAGACCGGAAAACAATCTGGCTTATGACCTGGGGAGGATTAAGGGGCGGTTTATCCATTGCAATGGCACTATCCCTGGAGGCCCCGCTGCCGAAAACACAATTTGTTTTTATGATCTACGTGGTGGTATTGTTTTCCATAATCGTACAGGGATTAACGATTGATAAACTGGTCAGGAAGTATTATTAGTTTGCGATGTGATCCGCTCCGGGTTTTTATGTCTTCTTTGTTCTGCCGGGGAGCAGTTCCCTTTTATTTTTTGTTGCCGGCCGGGTATTTTTTATACATAAAAGAAAACAGGTTTTGCAAGAATTATCCCGGTAAAACTGTTCCCTGTTAAGCGTTTTGATCAATCACTGGGGCATGGGAATTTGTCTCATTAAAGGTGGTAGCCTCGACAGGAATCGAACCTGTATCTGGAGCTTCGGAAACTCTTATACTATCCATTGTACTACGAGGCCTCTTTGAGTCAGGAGTTGATAGTCGGGAGTTTGGAGTCTGACTCCCGACTCCTGACAAATGACTCCAGACTACTTAATCAGTCCGCTTACATTCGTCGCAAACACTTTCACGGCAATAGCCAGCAAAACTACACCAAAAAATTTTCTTACAGCTAATAAACCGGCTTTTCCCAACACTCTTTCAATAAGATTCAATGAACGTAAAACAAGGTAAATAATAATGAGATTGAGCAGGATGGCTACCAGGATCATATATTCATTCTTATCGGCCTTTTCAAAAGTGGCTTTTAATGACATGATCGTGGTGAGTGTTCCGCTCCCGGCGATCAATGGAAATGCAATCGGTACTACCGTGGAGGAGGCAGCGTTTTTTTCCGGTTTGAAAAATTCGATACCCAATACCATTTCCAGTCCTAAAATAAATATCACAATGGAACCCGCCACGGCAAAGGATTTGATGTCGACACCCAGTAAATTCAAAAAAGGTTTCCCGATGAAGAAGAATAAGATCATAAGCCCGCCCGAGATGAGGGTGACCTTCCAGGCATTGATACCACCCATTTTTTCTTTGATGGATATCAGCATCGGCACAGCGCCCACAACATCTATCACGGCAAACAAGGTGAAGGTCAGTGTAAGAAACTCGTTTATATTAAATTCCATACCCGCTGGTTTTTGCAAATGTACTCTTTGTATCTTCAAGCCATGACTGCTAAGAATAAACTCAACCTCTTTGACCTCAGCCTGATTGTGGTAAGCCTGGTCATCGGGATGGGTATATTCCGGAATCCTGCTTCTGTGGCGGCCACTTCAGGTACCAGTACTATCTTTTTTTTATTATGGATTACCGGCGGACTGATTGCCTTATGCGGGGCGTTGACATATGCAGAGATAGGTCAGCGGTTACCGGCCATGGGCGGTTATTATAAAGTGTTTGCACAATGCTATCACCCTTCTGTTGGTTTTTCTGTGAATGCCATTATCCTGATCAGCAATGCAGCCTCTCTGGCCGTGGTGGCATTAATTGGCGCTGATTATGTAAGTGACCTGTTGTATGGAAAACCCAGCGGCATTTTCTTCAATACATCGGTTGCGATCGTTGCGGTGGCTATTTTCTTTGGAATCAATATGCTGGGATTAAAGACCAGCAGCCGTACCCAGAACGTGCTTATTATTATTAAAATCGGGCTGGTCGTTCTTTTGATCGCCAGTATTTTTAAAGGAGTGATCATTGAACCGCATGGTTATGAAGAAAAATCCCCGCTGTTCACTCTCGATAAGAACAGCGCTATTACTTTATTTCTTATCTCGCTGATCCCTGTTTGTTTTGCATACGGGGGTTACCAGCAAACGATCAATTTCGGAAGTGAAGTGAAAGACACCCGCATCATTCCCAAAGGTATCATCATCGGGATCATTATTGTGATCTCGCTTTACCTGCTGATCAATTTTGCCTACACACAGGTCATCGGCTATGATAAAATGAAAAATGCCTCGGCCATCGGGGCCCTGCTCTGTGAAGCCTGGTTTGGTAAAGCAGGCGGAAAAGTATTTGATGGTTTGATGTTTCTTTCCGTGCTGGCTTATGTGAATATCCTGCTCATGAGCAACCCAAGGGTCATGTATGCTATGAGCGAAGACAACGTGTTTCCTAAAATATTTTCCTACCGTCATCCGAAAACAGAAGCGTTGGTTGCGGGACTGGCCACTTTCTCCATTGTGACCATTGTGATCACTTTTTTTGGAAAAGGAGTGGACAATATTTTAAACTTCACCATGTTCCTCGACAGCATTGGCATGAGTACTTCAGCCGCCACATTATTTGTTTTAAGAAAACGAAAACAGAACGAAGCGATGATCACCGGTACCTGGAATAAATTTACGCCGATCCTGGCAGGATTTTTTGTTTTCAGTTATTTTATGATCGCCGTAGGGGTTGTTATCAAAGATGTCAATGCAGCGCTGATCGGTACCGGGTTACTGGCATTGTTCCTGGCATTATATTACCTTTTCCTCTTTAAGAAGAAATCATAATATGGATATTTCGCAAATCATCAACGAACTGGGCGAGGACCGCGAACATTATTTCAATGCCGTGGCTCCGCCCATTATTCAGACCAGCAATTTTGTTTTTAACAAATTGGCCGACCTCCATAAAGCATTTGAAGATGAGATGGGGGCATACCTTTACAGCCGCGGATTGAACCCGACTGTTGATATTCTCCGGAAAAAACTAGCCGCATTGGACGGGGCGGAAGATTGCCTGGTGTTTAATAATGGAGCAGCTGCCATCTTCGCCGGCATCTTTGCCAATATCAAATCAGGGGATCATATTGTTTCGGTGAAAGCACCTTATACCTGGGTGCAAAGAATGTTTGATGTAATACTTCCCCGTTTCGGCGTCCATACTTCTTATATTGACGGGACAACCCTTGATAATTGGAAGGAAGCAACACAATCAAATACCACGTTCTTCTACCTTGAATCGCCCAACAGCTGGGATTTTGCGTTGCAACCGATCGAAGAAGTTTCTGCTTTCGCCCGGTCAAAAAGGATCGTTACATTAATGGATAACAGCTATTGCACCCCGTTATATCAAAAACCTATTACCCTCGGCATTGATATGACCATGCAAACAGCTACCAAATATATCGGCGGGCACAGTGATACGCTGGGTGGTGTTTTATGCGGCAGCCATGCGATGATGAAAAAAATTTTTGACAGCGAATACCTGAACATCGGCAGTGGCATACAGCCCTTTAATGCCTGGCTGCTGATCAGGGGATTAAGAACACTGCCGGCAAGGATCGAACGAATCACCGGAACAACTACCGAAGTAGTGGCTTTCATGAAAAAACATCCTAAAGTTGAATCTGTTCTTTTCCCTTTGGATGAAAGTTTCCCCCAATACGAATTGGCAAAGCGCCAAATGAAAGGCGCCTGCGGCCTGTTTACGTTTGTTTTGAAAACAAATAAAATGGAACCGATCGTTCGGTTCTGCGAATCACTTCAGCATATTATGATGGCCGTTAGCTGGGGCGGGCACGAAAGCCTGGTGATCCCCAAATGCGCCGGCATTGAACCCGGTGAATTTGATCCGGCCAATAAGGAACATCGTTATGTCCGGATGTATGTGGGTTTGGAAGATGCAAAATATTTATTGGATGACCTGTCTCAAGCCCTCGCGAAAATGGGATAAATAATTTAACCCCCTATTATCAAAAATCAGGAGTCCGGCAACTCATTTCAGTTATTTTTGCCGCATGATTCGCCGTAGTATAAAACTTGCTGCTGCCTTGCTGCTTTTTCATACCTGCCCCGCACAGCCGGGTCCGGGAAATTCAATAGAAAAATGGGATTTGAGAAAATGCGTTGAATATGCATTCGAGCATAATATTTCCGTCAGACAGGCCGACCTCCGGATTCGTTTTGCTGAACTGGATCTTCAACAAAGCAAATGGGCCCAATACCCCAATGCCAATCTGAGCAGCAACCTGGGTTATAGCGCAGGCCGCAACCAGGATCCGACTTCTTTCAGTCTTATCACAACAGGTTATCTGTTTAATAATTATTCTTTGCAGGCCAATGTTGATCTGTTCAACTGGTTTACTGTTAAGAATAATATTGCTGCAAAAGATCTGAATCTGAAAGCCACAGAAGCCGGGGTTGAAAAAGCTAAAAATGATGTGGCTTTAAATGTAGCCGTGGCTTACCTGCAGATTTTACTGGCAAGGGAACAGGTCAACCTGGCTTTGTACAAAGTAAATCAAACCAAAACACAACTCGAGAGCACCCGTAAACAGGTGAATGCAGGCAAACTGCCCGAACTGAGCGCAGTGAATCTTGAATCAGTACTGGCAGCGGATAGTTCAGGCCTGATCAGTGCAGAAACAGCGGTACAACAAGCATTATTACAAATGAAGGCGTTGCTGAACCTGGATGCAGATTTGCCCTTTGATATTGTGACTCCATCGGTACAGGGAATTCCTATTGAAAACCTGGCTGACCTCCAACCCGAAGCTGTTTACCATATCGCCCTTTCCAATATGCCGCAGCAAAAAGCAGATGAGTTCAATCTCAAAGCTGCTTTGAAATCAGTGGAAGTGGCAAGGGGTTCTATGTATCCGACCATTTCATTATTCGGAAGTCTCGGTAGCCGTTTTAATAATAAGTCAAGAGAAGTTGTTTCGAAAACACAGCTCAATGCAGCTTTGGGAACGGTCACGGTAGGCGGAACACCTTACCTGGTTTACCCGGTAACTCCTTTTTATGATTATGCATACGGGAAAATAAATTATTTTGATCAGTTGAATAACAATTTCAGCCAGACGATCGGCCTGGGTATAAGTGTGCCGATACTGAACGGGGGCAGTTTACGTTCAGCCTGGCAACGTTCCAAACTGAATGTCAAACAGGTTGAATTAACAAAGGAGCAAAACAGTTTTACGCTGAAACAGGATATTTATAAAGCATATAATGAAGCCGTGGCTGCCGTTCAGAAATTCAATGCCAACAAAAAAACTGTGGAGGCGTCACAGAAGGCGTATGACTTTGCTGTGAAAAGATATGACCTGGCTTTATTGTCAACCTATGACCTGATAGCAACCCAGGCCACGCTGCAGCAGGCCAAAAGCCAGCTCCTGTATGCGCAGTATGATTATGTTTTTAAAATGAAATTGCTTGAGTTTTACAAGGGACAAGGGCTCAAATTATAAATGAACCGGTATGAATAAGAAATTAAAATGGACTTTGATCATTGTTGGAGGATTGATCGGTTTGTATGCGTTAAGCAAACTATTCATGGGTGGAAAGAAAGTAGAAAAAGTGGCAACCGCAAAGGCGGAAAAACGAACCATTATTGAATCCGTAAATGCCAGCGGGAAGATCTACCCGGAAGTGGAAGTCAAGATCAGCCCGGATATTTCCGGGGAAGTCACCGAATTAAATGTGGAAGAAGGCGACAGCGTTAAAAGGGGAGAAGTGCTGGCACGTATTTACGCGGATATTTATTCATTGCAGAGAGATGAAGCCGCTTCTAGGGTAAACCAGTCTTCCGCCAACGTGGATAACGTAAGGGAAGCTCTGGAAGCACTGAAAGCAACACTGAACCAGGCTCAACAAAACTATGACCGTAATAAAAAATTATATGACGATAAGGTCATATCAAAATCTGAACTGGAGCAGTATGAAACTTCGCTTCGTTCGGCACAGGCAAATTATAACGCGGCGCAGCAAAATATCAGAAGTCTCCAGGCGGGTGTACGCAGTACGCAGGTGGGTTTAAGCAGGGCCAACAAAGACCTTGGTCGTACTACGCTCACAGCGCCGATGGACGGGGTGATCTCTTCATTGAAAATAAAAAAAGGGGAAAGAGTGGCCGGAAATAGTTTTAACATAGGAACAGAAATGATGACGGTGGCCGATATGTCTGTTCTGGAAGTGCGGGTGGATGTGGGGGAGAATGATATTGTAAAAATAAATATCGGCGATTCTGCTGATGTGGAAGTGGATGCTTATAATAAACGAAAGTTCAAAGGGGTGGTAACAAAGATCGCCAGCAGCACCAAGACTACGGTGGCGTCTATTAACACAAACGATGTTACCAATTATGAGGTCAGGATCAGGCTTGATAAGGAATCATATAAAGATCTTGCCGATAAAACATTTCCTTTTCGTCCGGGCATGAATGCCAGTGCGGATATCAAAACCCGCCGGGTGGATAATGTACTGGCTGTTCCGATCGGGGCCGTAAATGCCCGGGTCAGGGGAAGTGACAAAAGCATGGCCGACCGGAAAAAAGAAGAAGAAAAAAATAAAGAGAAAGATGAAGTTATTGATGAATCAAGAGTTGCATCTGATGATGAACTGGAAGAAGTCGTGTTCATATTACAGAAAGACGGAACCGTTAAGAAAATGGTGGTGCAATCGGGCATCCAGGATATCAATTATATCGAGATCATCCGCGGGATCAATGCGGGAGATGAGGTGGTCACCGATCCTTATTCCGCTATCAGCAAAACACTGAAGGATGGCATGAAAGTAAAAGTGGTGCCGAAGGATAAGTTGTTTGAGAAGTGAGAGAAAGAAGCTGTTAGCTATTAGCCCTTAGCTTTTGTCTGCCTGCGATGAGCAATCTTTAATTAATTAAAGGCTATTAGCCGAAAGTCTAAAATCTGCTAAAAATTGACAGTTGATCGAGGAACGAACCCAGGCTAAGGGCTAATGGCTAACAGCCAAACATTACAGATTAATAAAATTAAAAAAATGCGTTTCGGCATCATCGGCGGCGGCAGTTGGGCAACAGCCCTGGCAAAGATCCTGGTTGACGGGAAGCATCCCATCCATTGGTGGATCAGAAATGCCGGCATCATTGAACATATTCAGCAACACGGTCATAATCCCAATTATTTAACTGCAGCAAAGTTTGACACATCTTTTCTTTCCATGACAACTGATGTGGCTGATGTAGTAAGAAATTCGGATGTGCTGATCATCGCCGTTCCTTCAGCTTATGCTGAAGACAGTCTCTCGGGACTTAATGCGGAAGATTGGACAGGTAAAAAAGTAGTTTCAGCTATCAAAGGGTTATTGCCCGGGAAAAATATTTTATTAAATGACTACCTCCGTCAGCAATTTAATATTTCGCTGGAAAATTATTTTGCCGTATTGGGTCCCTGCCATGCAGAAGAAGTGGCTGCCGAAAAACTTTCCTATCTCACTTTTTCTGGAACCGATATCACAACGGCTGCTGAAATTGCTTCTCATTTTACTGCGGAGTATATCAATACCATAGTCAACTATGACATACTGGGGGTGCAATATGCCGCCGTATTAAAAAACATCTATGCCCTCGGGGCCGGTATTGCCCATGGGCTTAATTACGGGGATAATTTTCTCAGCGTGTATATTGCCAATGCTGCTGATGAAATGGCGGGATTCCTGAAGAAATTCGGCGTTCAGCATATTACTGTCGGGGAACATGAAGGAGAGGACCCGCTGACCCATCGTAAAACTCCCAATTATGCAGCATCGGTATACCTGGGAGACCTGCTGGTAACCTGTTATTCCTTATTCAGCCGCAACCGGACCTTTGGAACCATGATAGGGAAAGGCTATTCGGTCAGGTCGGCACAGCTCGAATTGAATATGGTTGCAGAAGGTTATAATGCCGCCCGATGTATTTATGTAATTAATAAAGAAGTAATGGCCCCGATACCGATAGCCGGGACGGTGTACAATATTTTATGGGAAAATGTTAAACCTTCCGATGGGTTTAAACGGATTGAGCAGGTGCTGGTCTGACCATTGTAATTTGAATTTTGGGATTTGTTATTTGCGATTTGTTTTTTTTAATATATACCCTATGCCACTTTCGTACCATGGATTTGCCCCCGCAGCCATTTTAATAATGGTTCTCTGCCTGGTTACCAGGCAGATTTATGACTACTGGAAGCAACATCATACCAGGTCATAAACTTTTTTCTCCCGCTCTTTCAGGAGATGGGAGTAAAACTTTAACTTCACGGGTAATAAACTCATGCCTCATGATAAAGTTTTTCCAGGTCCTTTTTTTTACTGCGGCAATTGTCTCCATTGTATTAAATGTTATTGAGTTTAATAAATGGAAGGAGAGCAAAAAAGAAGGCAGCACCAAGCCACATCCTATCAAATGGTTTAGTTTTATCCTCAATTCATTGGTTGCTATTGGCTGTGCATTTGCAATCCTGTTTACTTGGATAGGATAACCGTTTAAAAGAAAATTTCAGCTGAAATTTTCACGCCCAATCTCCCGTTATTTTATCAGGGGTAATTAAAATCATAGGAATCAGAGGGGGGGGTAATATTAAATTCGATTATAAATTCAGTTTTATGAATCGGTTTTTAATCCCTTTAATTTTAACTGCAACTGCATATAATGCCGTTTCTCAAACAATTAATGCACCAGTCCCTTATTTAAAGACCAATGGCAAATATGAATTTGTTGGCAAGAATTTGAAACCGGCATTCCCCGGTGAGTATGATAATGCCTGGCGGTTTCAGGAAGATATGGCGGTAGTGCAGATTAATGATAAGGTCGGGTGTATCAACCGGTCGGGCAAGCTTGTGATACCGGCGATCTATGAAGCGACCAGTCAATATTTTTCCGACGGAATATTGAGGGCTAAAATGAATGGCAAGTGGGGTTTTATTGATAAAACCGGCAGATTGGTTGTACCATTTATATATGATAATGTCCTGAATTTTAAAGGCGGACTGGCTTCAGTAAAACTGAATGATAAATATGGGATGATAAACAGGCTCGGCCAGGTTGTTATTCCCTTTCTTTATGAATATATCCAACAACCATCCGAAGGTCTGATTGGGATAAAACTTAATGGTAAGTACGGCTACCTTGATACAAAAGGGATTGTTGTCATTTCTATCGAATTTGATATTGCCTATCCCTTTAGTGATGGCTTGGGGCTTGCAAAAAGAGATGACAAATGGGGATTCATTGACAAATCGGGTAAATGGGTTTTACCGAATATCTACGAAGATGCTGTCAAATTTTCAGGAGGGCTGGCTCCTGTCAAACAATCCGGGAAATGGGGTTTTATGAACCGTCAAGGCGATATACTTGTCACACCAGTCTACGAAGAAGCCTGGGGTTTTTCTGAAAACCTGGCAACTGTAAAACTGAACGGGAAGTACGGTTTTGTCAATACGAAAGGACTGATCGTCATACCCCCGAATTATGAATCCACAGTTGAGTTTGCAAATGGGCTTTCACGGGTATCACTGACAGAGGGAGGAAATAAAATACAATTTTATATTGATAAAACAGGGCTGGAATACAAGGATAAAAATATTACAGGCATAACAGGAAATAAAGATTTAGCCAATCAATTGCTGATTCCTTACCTGAAAAGCAACGGGGCCTATGTTTACACGGATCTGAATTTAAAACCGGTCATAAATACAGAATATGAGAAAGCAGGTTTGTTTGATGAAAAGGGAATGGCAGAAATAATGAAGAATGGCAAATATGGGTATATTGATAATAAGGGAAAAGAAATTATTCCACCCCAGTATGAATTGTTATATGGTTTTGTTGAAGATCTGGCATGGTATAAAATGGCTGATGGCAATTGTGGATTCCTGGATAGAACCGGGAAAAGAAAAGTTCAACTTCATTCTGATCATCCAACTTATTTTCGGGAGGGCCTGGCTGCCGTTTGTAAAGGTAATCTCAGTTCGGACCGCTGGGGTTATATCAATAAAACCGGGAACCTCGTAATTCCTTATCAGTTTGCAAGTGCCAATCCGTTTTACGAAGGACTTGCCTGCGTTAGTATTGTAACAAAAGTTAATAAAGACGGCTATGACGAAACCAAATACGGTTTTATAAATAATCTTGGAAATATTTTAATACCTGCTAAATATGACCATGCATTACCTTTTTCAGAGGGTCTCGCTGGAGTAGGCATTTATAAGGAAATAACCGATGAAGCTTTGGACAATGATAAAATGGAAGATTTTTTAAAAGATTATGACTGGAAGTATATTGATAAAAACGGCAATGATGTCATACACTCGAATTATTCAATTGGGGGATGGTTTAAAAATGGGGTGGCTCCTGTAAAACAGAACAATAAATGGGGTTTCATCAATAAGCAGGGGCAGGTGGTCTTGCCATTTATGTATAAGGAAGCTAATTGGTCAGAGCCGGGAGCATTTTGCGTAAAACAGGGAAATGTATGGGGAGTAATAAATAATAACGGGCAATGGATGATTGTTCCAAAATATGGATGGATATATGAATTCTGGAATGGTTTTGCGAATGTACAGATGTTTGATACAGACGGGAATGAAGTGTTTTTTTATATTGATAAAAGGGGCAACGAATACAGGGACAAAGAAATAGTTCTTGCCGGGGAAGTAAAGGAGAAAAAAACGTACCCGTCAGTGCAAATAGGGGATCAGGTGTGGATGACGTATAACCTGGATGTAGATCATTTCAGGAATGGTGACCCCATTCCGGAAGCCCAAAGCGAAAAAGAGTGGACTGGTGCAAATGATTTGCGAAAACCGGCCTGGTGTTATAATAAGGATTTTGTAAAAATTATCATGCATGCTGGTAAACTTTATAATGGCTATACCGTACAGGATCCAAGAGGCTTGGCACCGGAGGGATGGCATATAGCCAGCGATAGTGAATGGGCCCAGTTAATAAAATATCTTGGCGGGCCAAATGCTTCAACTGCAAAAAAATTAAAAGCGACATATAGCTGGGATAAATATAGCACCAGCTATAACGGAATTAATGAGAGCGGTTTTTCTGCAGTGAAGGGTGGCTACAGAGTTTTTGATAATTTTTTTGATGAAGGATCCTGGTGGACCAGTACGCCATCATCCGGTTATCCAAAAGGAATGGGCGGAGTTCATTATGACATTACAAAGTATGATGAAATAAAAAAAGGAGAATATGGATATGACAGAGGTAGTTCAGTAAGATGCGTAAAAGATATTTCTTCTCCAATAATCAAAAGTCAACCCTCATTTAAAACAGAAGAGAAATCGGAAGTTGTCATTGGAACTCAAATTTGGAGTGTAAAAAATCTGAATGTGGATCACTTTCGCAACGGCGACCCGATACCGGAAGCAAAAACAGCTGAAGAATGGTTAAAGGCCGGTAATGAAGGAAAACCTGCATGGTGTTATATGGACAATAATCCTGCAAACGGTGAGAAGTATGGTAAACTTTATAATTGGTTTGCAGTTAATGATCCCAGGGGGCTTGCTCCTGAAGGTTGGCATATCTCAAGAAAAGAAGAATGGAAACAACTTGTTGAACAATTAGGAGGTGAAGGAATTGCAGGAAAGAAAATAAAAACTACAAGTGGATGGTTCTTGAATGAAAAAACTAAAATTGGCACCAATGAAAGTGGTTTTTCGGCAATTCCATCGGGGATTCGGTTGGGGAAAGGATATATACCGGCTGAGGATGGGAAATTTTCAACCTTTGGGACCGGCTGTTATCTGTGGTGTTCTACTTCTCATCCCCGTGGTACAGCTTATTTTGTGGATATCTCCTTTTATGAAGACAAATTATTAATAAGTGATAATGGAAACAAAGTATCTGGAATGTCAGTTCGTTGCATTAATAATGTTATACAGGAAATCAAATAAAATGTAATAGCTAGTATTTAATCTGACAGTTTAGGATTTTTATTTTTAGTAATT
>CAZQGZ010000004.1:0-43255 GCA_964592935.1 uncultured Chitinophaga sp.
GAAAAATACACATATGGATACCTTTTTGCAATACCCGTTTCATTTTATCAAAACTTTTTTTCCGGTTCCTTTCATTTTTCCGGTCAACTAGAACAGATCCTTTCATGTAAAAAAAACCGAACAGCGGAATTTTGGCAAAACCTGTTTTTGCAATCGTTTTATTGGGACCCGGTATAAACGGCGATGAAAGCGGGACGTCCATCAAAGAATTATGATTACAGGTTACAATATAGGTTTGTCCCTTTACAAAATTTTCTTTTCCGCTGATACAGAAACGGCAACCGCTTACCGGAAGCCAAAAACTCATCCATATCCTTGCAATACGAATAAAGAAATGTTGCCCATAAGGGTTAGGTATCAGCCAGGAGATCATGGATGGGAGATATATGATCATAAAGCTCAGTACAAATGTCAATAGAGCCCAGCCTGCGAAAAATCTGGCCAGTATGTTTTTGATAGTCGTCATATTAAAGTTTCCAGTCAATTGGATCAATTCCTTTGCTTACTAAATATTCATTGGTTTTTGAGAAATGTCTGCAGCCAAAAAAACCGGCGCTGGCAGAGAGAGGTGAGGGATGTGCTGATTTCAGGATACAATGCTTTCCTTCATCTATCAACACTCTTTTCTCCTGCGCAAATTTTCCCCATAAAATGAAAACCACATGTTCTCTTTCTGATGACATTTTTTTAATTACAGCATCAGTAAATTCCGCCCAGCCGATTTTGGAATGGCTCATTGGCTCCCCGGCACGGACAGTGAGTGATGCGTTTAATAAAAATACTCCCTGCTGCGCCCAATGTGTAAGATTTCCATGATTTGGAATAGGTACGCCGGTATCATCGTGTAGTTCTTTGAAGATATTGATAAGCGAAGGAGGAGGAGGCACTCCGTTTTGTACAGAGAAACAAAGGCCATGCGCCTGGCCAGGTCCATGGTAAGGGTCCTGTCCGAGTATCACCACTTTCACTTTATCAAATGCTGTTGTGTTGAATGCATTAAAAATAAGAGACCCGGGCGGATAAATTATTTTACCTTGTGACTTTTCAGTTTTAATATGCAAAGCAATCTGTCCGAAATACGGTTTGTTGAATTCTTCCTTTAAAATGTACTTCCAGCTTGCTTCAATCTTTACGTCCATAGATATTTCAGGTTACTTTTTCTAAGATATAAAAAATAAAAAACCCTTCTGTTGAAAGGGTTTTGTGATCCGGATTGGATTCAAACCAATGACCTGCTGCTTAGAAGGCAGCTGCTCTATTCAGCTGAGCTACCGGACCAGATTCGATATTCAGTTCAATGGCCTTCCCGACTTAAAGCCGGGATGCTCTATTCAACTGAGCTACCAGACCAATGAAGTTTGCAAAGATAATTGAAATTGATTTTTGAGGGAAGTAAAACTTGTATTCATTAAAAAAAACAGGAACAAAGTCACTGAACAAGATGCTGACACCCGACTCATGACTATCGACTAAGGACTCTCTCTACATTCCCGGAAACCTGAAACCTTCGAGAAAAGCGTTCAATTTGGTTTCATTAAGTTCTTTAGCAGAATAGCCATACAGCACCCCGATGAATTTTCCATCGGTCCATCCTTTGATCTTCCAGTTATTTTTATCGCTGTCTTCCCAGTAATCGATAACCCCCCGGGTGTTTTCGTTATTGACCAGCCGGTGGCCCCTGCCATACCCGGCCGACTTCGTGATCTTAAAACTTGATTTAAGGTAATCCAGGTAATTGATCAGTGATTCTTCGGATCGGTCAAGGTCATCTGCTGGCTGCATCAGTTTTACACAGATCACACCATAAGTCACTTCATCCTTTGCGCATTCACCCACATACACCAGCGATGAATCCTGGCTGTAGTCCTTTTCAAATTTGAAATCGCAAAAGGTATAAACAGAACATCCGGAACTGCTGATGGTGACTTTTTTTAAGGATTGAGCCTGTGAAAAGTGAAAGCAAAAGGTAATGACAAAAAGCAGGAGTCGTCGTTTCATCAGAATTTTTTTATAAAGATAGATATCATTGGGTATTCGTTGCAAGGCTGCGAAAAAAACGATTTATAATGTTTAAAACATCATGGGGTTTCCTGATAGTGTTGTGACCTTTGAAAAATTGGATTGAGCACAGATTGTGACAGACTCTCAGATCTTTGAAGAATCTTGTCATGCCGAGGAACGAGGCAACACAGAGACACCAACTTTAAGTCAAAATGTATATTTATAAACAACACCATTACTACACTTATATTGTCACCAATCCTGAAAGAACGGTCTTGTACACTGGTGTTACGAATGATCTCTGTCAACGTCTTTCAGAACATTGGTTTGTCAGAGGCACACTAAAATCCTTTGCTGCTAAATATTATTGCTACAATCTCATTTACTTTGAATATTTTACGTATATCGATAATGCTATTGCGAGGGAAAAAGAAATCAAAGGATGGAGAAGGCAAAAAAAGCTTGATCTGATTAAAACAAAGAACCCTGATTGGACTTTTCTGAATAAAGAGGTTTGCGGTGGCTGGCCTCCAAAGAACTTCAAGCCGAGGGATTAAACATTCCAGGTCAGGTGAACAACTTCCACCTACTTGAAAACACTCCGTGAATTGTAAACTCCCCCGTTATTTGTAGAGTCCGAGTTGCCTCCTTCGTCGGCATGACAAAACTTCAAAAGATTGTAAAGTTCCCATTAAACCGATGTGAGGTCTACATTTTAACCACCGCTTCCAGCGCCAGTTCAATCATCGGGTTCAAAGCTTTTTCCCTTTCATCGGCCGAGATCTTTTCATGGGTGGGAATGATATCCGAAACGGTGAGCAGGGTGGCTGCCGATTTTTTTAAATAGCGGGCATTGGCAAATAAAGCAAAGGCTTCCATCTCCGCCGCCAGGCATTTATATTTTTTTACGATGGCCGGTTTTCCTTTCCCGGCCCGGTAAAAGACATCACCCGAATGAATGGGTCCGGTCCTGATTTCCTGCTTCAGTTCTTTTGCCGTTTCATTGATGAGATCAAAAGCTTTGCCCCGGTGTTTGAAATTGTCTTTCTTAAATCCAAACGCGCATTCGGCGTAGGTGGATTCACTGCAGGCCATATCCACATTGATCAGGTCAAAAAGGCTCAATTTTTTGGTATAAGCCCCGCAGGTACCGATGCGGATGATGCAATCCACTTCATATTCGGAAAACAATTCATAAGAATAGATGCCGATGGAAGGACAGCCCATGCCACTGGCGCCAACTGTCAGCGGTATATTTTTATAGGTGCCTGTATAATAGAAAGCATTACGGGTATTGCTCACCATCCTGGCATCATGTAGATAATTTTCGGCCAGGTATTTTGCCCTCAACGGGTCGCCGGCCAGCAGGACGATCTTTTCAATTTCCCCGGGTTTTGCACTGATATGAATACTCATGGTTAAAGTTAATTATCGATGAAGATATTTAATTTATCAGAGATTAACGACTTTTGTAGCCTCCTCCCGACCTCCTCCGAAGGAGGAGGCCACCAGCGCACAGCCCTCGCTTTTGGGAAATTCTGATTTCCTTTCAGTTTTTCCGAAGGAGGATGAAGTAAAATAAATGATAATAGTATGAGTACAATGACAAAACCAAAATACGACCCAATCAAATACGCCACACCAACCGGCACTAAACTTTCCTGCAAAGGGTGGATACAGGAAGCCGCTTTGAGAATGTTGCTCAACAACCTCAACCCCGAAGTGGCCGAACGTCCGGATGATCTTATTGTTTACGGTGGAAGAGGCAAGGCCGCCCGCAACTTTGAAGCATTGGATAACATCATCAAAGCCTTGAAGATCCTGGAGAATGATGAATCCCTGCTGATCCAATCCGGCAAACCAGTGGGTATTCTCAAAACACATAAAGACGCACCAAGAGTTTTAATAAGCAACTCCCAACTCGTACCCAACTGGGCCAACTGGAAACATTTTGATGAGTTGGAAAAAAAAGGATTGATGATGTACGGGCAGATGACTGCCGGCTCATGGATATATATCGGATCACAGGGAATTGTGCAGGGGACCTATGAAACTTATGCAGCTATTGCAGATAAACATTTCGCAAAACCAAATTCCAGAAACCAAATTCCAAATTCCAAACCGTCGGCTTCCCCCACTCGCCACTCGTCACTCCCCACTTATGGTACTTTGAAAGGGACATTGAATGTAACCGCCGGCCTCGGCGGCATGGGAGGAGCACAACCATTGGCCATAACGATGAATGAAGGGGTTGCTTTAATTGCAGAAGTGGAAGAATGGAGGATTGATAAACGTATTGAAACAAGATACCTTGACGAAAAATATACGGATTTAGATGAAGCTATAGACAAGGCGCAGGAGTACAAGGCGCAGGGAACAAGTAAGAGCATTGGGGTACTATGTAATGCCGTTCATTTATTACAGAGACTGAATGAAAGAAACATTATTCCCGATACATTGACCGACCAGACCAGCGCCCACGATCCGCTGGTCGGCTATATTCCACATACATTGAGCAATGAACAGGCGAATGTATTGCGGAAAGAAAATCCAACCGAATACCTGCACCGGGCATATGAAAGCATGTACCTGCACGTGCAACTGATGCTGCAATTGATGGACAAAGGCGCCATCACATTTGATTATGGAAATAATATCCGTGCACGAGCAAAAGAATACGAAGACAGGACGACTAACGACTCCCGACTAACGACTCACGACTGTTTTGACTTTCCGGGTTTTGTACCTGCATACATACGGCCCCTGTTCTGCGAGGGCAAAGGCCCTTTCCGTTGGGCTGCATTAAGTGGCGATCCAAATGATATTGCAGTTACCGATGAAGTGATCAGGAATTTATTCCCGGGCAACGGATCTCTGATCCGTTGGTTAAATCTGGCCAAAGAAAAAATTGCATTCCAGGGATTGCCCGCACGTATTTGTTGGTTGGGACAAGGTGAAAGAGAAAAAGCCGGACTTGCTTTTAATGAACTGGTAAGAACCGGAAAAGTAAAAGCTCCCATTGTGATTGGCCGTGATCATTTGGATACCGGAAGTGTTGCATCGCCGAACAGAGAAACCGAAGCCATGATGGATGGAAGCGATGCCGTGGCCGACTGGCCAATCTTAAACGCATTGGTAAATACAGCAGGCGGCGCATCCTGGGTTTCATTGCACCATGGGGGTGGTGTGGGGATGGGATATAGCATACATGCCGGAATGGTGATTGTGGCTGATGGAACCTATGATGCTGAAGAAAGGCTTCGCCGCGTATTAAGAAATGATCCGGGCATGGGGGTAATCCGACATGCGGACGCAGGCTATGATATTGCTAAAGAATCCGCAAAAGCCAATAACTTAGATATAGCTGATAGAATTAGTTAGCCTGCGGGAGTCCCGCCTCAGCGGAGCGGATGCAGGTTATGAACTTGCCAAAGAAACCGCAATGGCAACTAATTTAAACTTAGCTGATCGAATTAAATAAGCAGTCATTCTTACCTTAGAGGGGCGGAATCAGGGTAAAAATCAAAGCAACTTATCTTAAAGAGTAATAATATAAATTTAAAGGATAGATTTTTATTCTTTCAATACTGATTCTGTAAGCTCCCCTTGTGCCTTACATACTAATTTTAAGATAATTTTTAGATGAAATTTTCCGCCTCCGCCGTTCATGCTGAAACCCCGCACCATGCTCAGGTCACTCCACTTGTTCATCGCATCCTTATGCGTATTGGTTTCATTTAGTCAGAAATCGGATACTTTATTCCTGTATTACAAGCCGGATAAATTCAATATTTCCGAAGGAGATAGGCAAAGGCTGGATAGTTTCCTGTCAAAGGGATGGGATAAAATTTCCATCAACGGGTATACCGATGAAACGGATGACGAAGAACATAATATTGATCTTTCAGAGAAAAGATCGGGTGAAGTGTACCGGTATGTTGTTTCAAAAAAAATAGACAGCTCGATCGTGTCCAATCAATATTTCGGCGAATCCATGCCCATTGCCAATAATAATACGGAAGAAGGACGGGCATTGAACCGCAGAACACAAGTCATCGGTTATAAATATCCCAGGGTGGGAGTGATAATAAGACCTAAGGAAGATCCTATGAAGCCCGTGACAAGGACACTGGATAACGGGATCATGATAACCTACCGCCCGGGTCTCCTGCCGGAATATATGGCCAGCAACTTTGAGGCGGGATCAGGGATCAATTTCTCAGTGATCAGTAATACGGTGCAGATGCGGGAAAACAACCTGTACAACAATACCACCAACGGTGATATTTTATCATCCGTACTGATCCTCTGTCCCGGGCAGATCAACCCCTGCAAACTGGATTCACCGGTACTGCTCCGGGTGCCGATACCCTATATCCCGGATTGCAATATTCAGAAAGTGAAATTTTTTAATACCGTGATGGTTGACGGGAAAAGGATCTGGCAGGAACAAAATAAGACCGTGTTTGCTGAATATATCGGGGACCGTACCTATTTGCGGGTGCCGGTTGACAGTTTTTGCGGATGCGTGAATTTTGATTTCAAAATACCTGAATGTTATGATACCGACAGTACCCGGCTTTTATTTGTGAATGCCGACATTAAAAACCTTTCAGCCGAACTGGTGGGGTTAAATAGTGTTTATCTTCCCCAAAAGATCAATGACTCCACCCGCAACATGGTCTTTGTAAAAAACAAACTAAAAGCCTTACTGCTCAGTTTCAGTTTTTATAAAGGGAAAAAACGAATCCGTTCTTTCCGGGATGAACCCGTTACCTCTTTTCCATACGATTCGGTCCGCAAACAATACCTCCTGAGTTCAGGCCATGTAAAATTTTATTTTCCCGGCCTCAACGTGTATGCGGTGACCATGAAAGTGAATAATGATAAATACTGGTCATACCCCGATGAAAACCGGTGCGAATTGAAATATGTCAACCGTGCAAAGGAAAAAATATTGGTTGACCTGATGGTGGCGGGCCGCGGGAAAAAGGTCACCCTGTACCATAACCAGCCGTTAGAATCATTTCCATATGATAAAGCTGCAGGGTGCTATGTCGCAGACAAGGAACTCCTGAAACTCCTGAAAGTGAAAGGTGCGGTGGCAGGCAAATAAATATTCTTTTACGAATATCCCCCGGGGAAAACGGATCAGGGCTTATTACTTTTTATTCAATAATATGATCAGCCTAGGTCAATCTCCGGGTAACGGATATCATATTTTCCCAGCTCTTCCACGATCACTTTCAGCAGGGCATAATCGCGGTACCATTTTTTATCGGCCGGTATGATATACCAGGGCGCTGCCTGGGAACATTTTTTAAAGATCATTTCATAAACACTTTTATATTCTTGGTGTTTGCTGATCGCAATGTCATCCTCTTTATGATATTTCCATCTTTTATGTGCAGCATTCCGGCGGGCATCCAGCCTTCTCAGTTGTTCTTCATGTGAAACATGCAGGTAAAATTTCATCAGGATCGTATTATGCTTGATCAGCCCCCTTTCAAAAAGATTGATCTCCTCGCAACGTTCCAGGACCAGGTTTTCATCCGCCAGTTTCTCCACCAGGGGAACCAGGATATCTTCGTAATGCGAACGGTTGAATATTTTGATCATTCCTTTCTGCGGGCATTCTTTGCTCACCCTCCATAAAAAATGATGTGATGCTTCTTCCGCGGTGGGGGCTTTGAACGATTTAACCTGGCAACCCGCAGGGTTCACACCGTAGAATACATTCTTGACCGCTCCGTCTTTTCCGGATGTATCCATACCCTGCAAAACGATCAGTACAGAATATTGTTCCTGGGCAAAAAGCTTATCCTGTATCCGGGCAAGTTTTTCGTGCAGTGATGTGATGATTGCTGAAGCCTCTTCTGCAGTTATTTTTTCCTCCGGTAAAGTGGATATCTCCGACAAATGAATGTGGTGGCTCATAAAACGGTCTGATTCGAATCAAAATTACATTGCACAAACTGAAAACTCAAATAGGTTTTATCAGCTCCCTCTTTGTTTTTATCTTTAATAAAAGGATTTGTCATTTTGAGTACGGTTCATGCACTGGTTGTTATTGCGGTTATGCTGGTCCTGGTTTTTGATTTTACCAATGGATTTCATGATGCATCCAATATCATCGCCCCGGTCATTGCTTCCCGTGCCATTACACCGGTCAAAGCAGTGATCATTGTCGCTTTTTTTGAATGCCTGGGACCTATCCTCGGAGGTACTGCTGTGGCGAATACAATCGGGAAATTCATTGAGATTTCAGACCTGCAAACGATCAAATCGATCACCGTCATCTTATCGGGACTAACGGGAGTGATTGTATGGAACCTCGGGACCTGGTGGTTCGGCATGCCTTCTTCTTCATCACATGCACTGATGGGCGGGTTGGCCGGTGCGGTCCTGGTCAGTGCCGGGAGCGATCATGTGCTTTGGGGTTTTCATGAATTATTTACAAAAGGGAAACTGACCGGGGTTACCAAAGTTTTGCTTGCTTTGTTTTTATCACCGCTGCTGGGATTCCTCGTTGGGTATATTATCCAAAGGTTCTTCGCGTTTGCTTTACGCAGCGCCAAGCATGAGATAAACAAACCGATAAAAATTTCACAATATCTGACTGTAGCCTGGCTGGCATTTTCTCACGGTGCGAATGATGCGCAAAAAAGCATGGGCATTCTCACCCTGGTTCTCGTATTGGGTGGTATTATTCCCTCTTTCCAGGTACCCTTCTGGGTTATGGTCGTATGTTCGGCGGGCATGACCACCGGGGTCCTTTTGGGCGGCTGGAAAATAGTACGGACACTCGGTTTCTCTATTTATAAAATAAGGCCGCTTCATGCGCTTAATTCACAGTTGACTTCGGCTGTTGTCATTTTTTCAGCTTCCCTGCTGGGAGCACCCGTATCCACCACGCATGTTGTTGCTTCCTCCATTATGGGAGTCGGTGCAGCCGATAATATGAAACGCGTAAAATGGCGAAAAGCAAAATCGATCATGTACACCTGGCTATTCACTATTCCCGGATCGGCCATAGTGGCAATCATAATTTATTCCATACTTAATTTGTTCCTGTAATAATCAAAATAACATGTTATGAATTTAGACAAACCATCCATTGCATCAAGATTGATTCACCGGATCTTTCCGCCTTCACTGGATTTTTTTGGAATGCTGAACAGCCAGATCAGTATGGTTTTGCAAATGGCAGAACTGATGGTTGATTATATGGAAAAAAAAGAGGCGGGCTCCGGCAGGCAAATCATTGTGAAAGAAGAAGAGGCGGACAAATTACAGGCGAAGATCCTCGTGGACCTCAATGAGGCATTCTCTACCCCGGTTGACCGGGAAGATATTTACCGCGCGGTGATGGGTATTGAAGCTATCGCCAATTATATCAAAGCAACGATCAGCGAGATCGAATTATTTGATCTGACACCGGGCATTTTTGATTTTGATATTGCTGTCAGGCTGAGGGATGGGGTGAATGCATTGAAAACGGGCTTCTCGGTTCTTTCATCAAAACCGCTGGATGCCGTAGCATATTGTGATGAAGCCCGCCGCTTTGAACGTAAAATAGAATATGTTTACAGGCAGGCATTGGTGGAATTGTTTGCACAGGACGATTTTAAATATATTTTTAAGAGGAGAGAAGTTTACCGTCACCTGTCAAATGCAGGTGACCGGTTGTTATCCTGTGCCAATAATTTACAGGATATCGTTGTTAAGATTTCTTAAAACCATAACCAAACTGAAAAAATATTAATAACCACAGCGAACACGGCGAAACACGGTATAACCCGTTGTGTGCCTCAGTGGCCGCCGTGGTTAAAAAAATTGAAAACCGGTTTTTTGGATAGTTTGTATTCTTTTTTTACAAGGCGGCGATATCATAAACTATTATGGCAAAATCTGCGTTAACCAATAACAGCGAATTTGTGGTTGGGGAAGCCAGGGTGCTGAACTATGTACTTGCCTCTTTATGTTTTGCTCTTTTTCTTTACGGTCTGTATGATGCCATCAGAAGGCATTTCATCAACATCGATTACCAGAGTTTTGTTTTTGCCCTGGCTCTTGCTCCTGCGATCATTTTTTTCCGCAAGGCCCGCAGCAAAAGAGTTTTTATACGGGTCAATAAAACAGGGATCTACCAGGATGAAAAACTGGTAACGGGCTGGCCGGAACTGCTTAACGTATATATTGATGAAAAAGAGAGAAAAGGTTTATTCAGCATCCAGGATCATTTTCGCCTGGTAGTTGAATTCAGGAAAGGTGACAGCAGGCAGGGTATCCGGCGAAAAATCCCGCTGACCAATACCCAGAATAAATCGGAGGAAGAAGTGCTGGAAGCTGTAAAGTTTTTCTGGTACCAGTACAGGATAATGCATCAGTAGTTTTTTTTGTTCATAAATAAAAATGCTATTTTTAATGATTATACCACACTTTAATTATTTAATATGAAAAAATTATCAACTCTTTCCCTGTTATTTTTTGTCACCTTCCTGGTCAGTTGCGGTAATAAGAAAGATAAAAAAGCCGAGGAAAATGTCAAGACAGACTCTATCGTCACCAATCCACCCGTTACAGAAAAAGGAGTAAAACTAATTTGCAAGGATCTCCAGATGCCTGATTCGCTTAACCCGAAAGCGGAAGTGTACCTTTCGGTGGACGGGGTTCAGACAATGATCAGTACAATAATTACCTGTGAACAAATTGACAGGGAAAAATATGAAGAAATGCAAATTCCCAAAGAAGCTATAGCTGCCTGCGGGGGCTGGTATGCTGGCGGAGGTGATTATTATTATGTCATTATGCGGGATGGCAAACCTGTTGTGTTTGAAGGAGCCATGGAAGAGATGCAGGAAGATAATAACTATCATTGGAAGGAGAAGGTTATTAAATAAAAAAACCTGGTAACAAAGAGGCTGTCTTCAAAAGGTTTTTCAATACAGAGTCACGGAGAAACAGAGTTGCGCAGCGTTTTGATTTCTGATTTTACAAGTTCTGTGTAACTCTGTACCGCTGTATCCCTGTGTTGAAATTATTCACCTTTAAGACAACCTCTTTTGATTTTGAAGACATGCCGGGATTTTGAAAACAGGAACTACAAACTTTTTTCAGTTTCAGCATATACCATTGAAGTATTCGTTATTGATCTAATTTTACTTCATGCGGTCTGCAACCATCCATGAAATAAAACAGGAGCTGTCAGCACTTAAACCGGCTGAGTTAACCAGTCTCTGCCTCCGGCTCGCCCGGTTTAAAAAAGAAAATAAGGAATTGCTCACGTACCTGCTTTTTGAAGCGCAGGATGAACAGGCGTATACCAGGGATATCAAACAGGAAATTGAAAATCTGTTTGCCGGAATAAATCTCAGCCATTTGTATTTTGCAAAGAAAACACTTCGCCGGATCATGCGTTTGATCAACAAGTATGCCCGGTACAGCGGGCAGAAACAAACCGAAATTGAATTGCGGATCTTCTTTTGCCGGCTTTTACATGATTCGGGAATTCCTTTCCGCCAGAATACCGTATTAAGCAATATCTATGAGGGGCAAATCAAGAAGATCCATGCCATTATTGCCACCCTCCATGAAGACCTGCAGCATGATTACCGGAAAGAAATACCCGGTTGACCAAAGATCAATCCCTGAATGTATTTCACTGACAATAATCAACCCCGGGAAGAACCTCCGTCATAAATAAATGACAGTTCTGCATTTCACTTTGTAACATGAAAAAATTGTTCATTTTAAAGGGAATATTCCTCTTTCCCCTTTTCCTGGCCATGGGACTTGCCGCCCAGCAAAAAATCAGTGTTGATCTCGGCGCTGTTCGCCAAAAAAATTATCATAATGGCGGCTTAACAGTCAGCAGTTACTATCATTTCAGTGAAAGGCTTCTTGGCGGCATGGGAGTCAATCGTTTCTTTCCCGTGCACCGTATCGTGAACGGAGAAGAAGAATTACTGTCGGGCTGGGATATAGAAATGAATGTTCATTACCTGTTTCCCATCCGGAAAGGCCTGAAATTCTTCCCCATTACAGGCATCAGTCATACTTCGGAAAAAGAACTGATTGAGACCCAGCATGAAAATCATTATGAACGTTTCTGGTCCGTGAATACAGGTGCCGGCATCTCGCTGGAGTTGCATAAGTGGTTGCCTTATTTTGAATACAATTTTTCCTGGGGCCGGATCAACCAGCAGTTCCTTTTAGTGGGTATCGGTTATGAAATTGACTGGAAAGGGCGTCATTAGAAAAACAGGCGTATAAGAAATTGGATAAAACTGGTATCAAACATATAATAAACAGGATTGAAAAACCAATAACAAAATTTTTATGATAAAAGATAAAACAATAATACTGCACGTCTACAATGACCTGCAGGAAGCAAAAATGATCCAGGATAAACTGAAGCAAAACGGGATCGACTCATACCTCGAAGACGAAAATGTAATGGGGCTGAACCCGGTTGGCGGGGTGGAACTCAGAATATTTGAAAAAGATATAGTGGAAGCCGAGAAAATCATCACCGGGAAATAGGATTGCCGGGAATAGGTCTGTTTACGTGAAGACCTGCAGCTTATTTATAATCAGATATTCCCGAACCGGAATTTCATCTATTCAATTAGTTTTATTTTGGTAAGTGTCCAGGACTGCCCGGAATAATTTCCTGTTTTTCCCATAAAAGGTTTGTTATCGTTATCGGAATAGGTATCTAATGATCTTGCATCTTTTAATAACGAATTCGTTATCCTGTATGTTCCGTCTCCATTATCAGTTAGTTTCCAGTATTGCCCGGAATAATTTCCTGTTTCGCCCATAAAAAGATCATTCGTTTCCCCGGAATATGTATCCAGCGACCGGCCCTCACCAAGAAACGCATTGGTAATACGGTAATAACCATTGTCAATTTCAGCCAGTTTCCAGTATTGTCCAGTATAATTTCCTGTTTCTCCCATGAATGGTTTGTTTTCCTTGCCGGAATATGTATCCAAAGACCTGGATTTACCCAAAAAATTATTGGTGAGCCTGTAATAATATCCGGGGTCAGGTTGTGCGGAAACAGCCTGGTGCAGGATGATAACCAGGATATACAGCAGGATTGACTTTGATCTCATCATATATAAATTTTGTCTTGGGGGTTTTGGTTAAAAAGGCAAAAGATCATAGTTGGTTTTGTGTGCTTAAAAATAATTTTATTATTATAAATAACCAATTTTATATTATAAAATACCCGGATTACATAACTTGCCGGGAAAATAACGGGATATGCCGCAAAAGAAAATAATTACTGTCTTTGGAGCCACAGGCGCCCAGGGAGGTGGATTGGTACATGCCATCCTGAATGATAATAATGCCGGGTTTGCTGTCCGGGCCGTCACAAGAGATATTTATTCGGATAAAGCCAAAGAACTGTCAGCCATGGGTGCTGAAGTAGTGGCTGCCGATATCGATGACCCGGTGAGTGTAAGGAATGCAATGAAAGGCTCATACGGTGCATATTGTGTCACATTTTTCTGGGCCCATTTTTCGCCTGAGAAGGAAATGGCCCAGGCAAAGATCATGGCAGAAGCAGCAAAGGAGGCCGGTGTAGAGCATGTGATCTGGTCAACGCTGGAGGATACCCGAAAATGGGTTCCGCTTGATGATGACCGTATGCCAACCCTGATGGGAAAATATAAAGTGCCGCATTTTGATGCCAAGGGTGAAGCGAACCGGTATTTTGTGGATGCCGGGGTACCCACTACTTTCCTGGTGGCATCTTTTTACTGGGATAACCTGATCTATTTTGGGGCAGGCCCTAAAAGAGGACCCGACGGTGTGCTGGCCATTACATTCCCGATGGGTGATAAAAAACTTTCTGGCATTGCGGCAGAAGATATCGGCAAATGCGCTTATGGTATTTTTAAGAAGGGGACTTCCCTGGCCGGGAAAACAATTGGTATTGCCGGTGGCGAACCTACCTGCCAGCAAATGGCTGATTCATTATCAATGGCCCTGGGTGAGAAAGTAAAATATAATGATGTTTCCCCGGATGTATACCGGAGTTTTGGTTTCCCCGGAGCGGAAGATCTTGGAAATATGTTCCAGTTCTACCGCGACTTTGAAGAAGTATGCTGCCGGACCCGGGATATCCGGTTTTCAAAAGAACTGAATCCTGATCTGAAGTCCTTTGATGGGTGGCTGGCTGAGAATGCAAAAAAGATTCCGCTGGATTAATTTATTTACCTGGTTACATTATCAGAAACGATACGGTAACCGTGTCGTTTTTTTTTGACAACCGTCAAAAAAGCAATGATCCCGGTCATCCGTTTACTGAACTGGTTGCATGTGATCCGTATCAAAAATCTGTCACTGAAACGGGTGGAGGTTGAATTTTAAATCCAGTAACAGGATCCGCTTCTACGGTCAGCCTGACGGACTTTACAGTTAGCTTATTTTTTCCCCGTAAAACTCAGCTCTATCTCAAATTCGAAATGACCTTCCTGGTATGCTTTGAAGTTCGTGTGCCAGTAATTATTGAAAACATACAAAAACAGGGTGGAGGTCTCTTTATTTTCAATCTTCCAGGTCTTCACGCCGTTGATCCTGTTTTCATCGATGATTTGACCGATCTCGTACAGGCAAAGCAAAGGGCTGGAAAGGGTGGCTGTATAATCCCCGGCAATCACCCGGATGTTTTTTTCCACGCAGACAAACTCTTTATTCGAGCCGGCCAACTGGTCTTCGTTAAATCGAATCATATTGTCATCACTGCCATACATGACTGAAGCATTGCTGAAATGAAAAGGAAAAGCAATATGCAGTGATTCTTTATTCATCTCCTTTTCTTTATCAAAACTATAGTGGCAGGTAAGCCGGCCTTCCTTTTTGAATAACGTATAGGTCACGGTAAAGGATGGTATGGATGGGAGTGAGCCCTGCAGTTTGACAATCTTTTTTTCCGCGGTCATTTTTGTTTCCGTTATTTTGATCCATTCCGCCCGCCTGATTTCCGTTGGATTAGTTCCCGGCACATACACGGGTTCAAAAAAGAAAAATCCTTTACCGGGGGAGACCCTGTTTTGCCCATTGACGAGGATAGAATACAGTCCGCCATGCAGACTGTCTGCCGCAAAGTCTGAAATGGGCAGGTTGCCTGCAATATGTTTTTTCGGTGTTACATATTTATATTTTAAACGTCCGGACAGTTGACGGTAATAATACCCGGCTGAATCCAGGAATTGTTTTTTTATCTTCCATTGTTCGGTTGTAAAAGGTATTTCCGGATCAGAAATGCTGCACCAGGATCCCCAGGTATGTTCATGAAACAGTATGATGTTCTTATGCAGTAAATAAAAGGCGGATTCGTTGGGATCGAATTTTCCTGCTTTCCTGGCAAAATTTTCAAGAGCAATGGTTTTAATGGCCAGTTCCCTGTTTTCCATTTCCTCGATGGCCGTGGAATAAGCTCCGTCTTCCCAGTACGGGGAAATTTCACCGGTGTATTCGGGTATTGTTTTTCCGTACTGGCGTTCAAATTCACTGAACAGTTTGTTAATGGAAGCTATTTGAAGGCGGGGTGTAATATAAAGCCGGTTCCAGTTCTCCACAAACTCAGTGAGCAGGGTGTCCACCGGTCCGTTGTCCGCATTTTTGGTATAACGCAGTTGCACGAGATCAAACGGGTAATTCTTTTCTGTCAGTTCATTACAATAATCGGAGATCCGTTTTTCCCAGCTTTGCTGCTTTTCACTGTCAGCTATGCCATGAAACATGGAATAGCCTTTCCCCGCGGTCCACACCAGTAATTTTTTGTTTGATTCAGGTGAAGGCTTCCAGTAAAAGATCTTGTCACCCTGCTCTTTTATGACTCCGCCCACACGGTCTCCTTTATCAGGGAGGCTTTCCACGTAATTGGGTCCCAGGCTGAGATAGGGAATATTATTCCGGACATACGATGACAATGCTGAACGGGAAATCCCGGGTATATCCGTGATCATCGCATTGGCAATTTTGATCCCGTATTTTTTTTCTACTTGCCTGGCAAATTCAAGAACCCAATCCTGTTCTTCAGGCTGACAAAGTCCTGATAATATATTTGCATAATTGGCCGAAAGAACCAACTGGCCGTTCCTGACGGCTTCGGAAAATTCTTTTTCTTCTCTTACGGTAGCGTGTCGCAAAAAATTCTCCACAGCCCAGAGTGATTCAATATGCCATACAGGTTGCTGGCCGGAGTTCCTGTTGTTACGGATCCAGTGTATCGCATCCCGGATGTTCCGGTTTTGAATTTGCTCCACTTCCGGCTGGAGATGTGAATACCCGATATCATTGTGCGAATGATGTATGATATTAAAAATATAATCCCTTACCGGGGATAATGTGACCGTTTTGACCATGGTATCTTTATCCCGGATGATGAATTGTACTTCGTCAATCCCGGTAAACCCGGGTTCATATGCAGCCAAACGCAGCTGGTTGTATCCGGTTTGCAGGGAAGCCCGGAAAGTATCGCTGGCTGTTTTGATGAAAAGTTGCGTTTGAGAAGGGTAAGGATTGTCAACAAAAACATTCAGTTGCCGTTTATTTTCTTTTCGGGTAACCAGGTTGGTGGGTTGAGCTATTATTTTCAATCCCTTTTGATACATAAAAATCATCAGCCAATCCCGGCTCTTCTCATTTTGTCCACTGATGGTGAAATGGGCCTCCTGTTTCACTGATCCGGCGGGTACGGTAATAAACAATTTGCCAAAAGCATCCCCGTTGACATCATATTCTTCCTGTACAAAAAAATAAGTTGAATTATTATTGCCTGTTCCGTTGATACTGTATGTGCCCTTTTTCTTCATTGGCGTGGTGATGGTAAAAAGATGCTGCTCATTCAGTGCCACATCAAAATGCCTGTCGCCGGTGCTGGTTCCGGTTGAATGTCCCAGCAGGAATTCATAAGTAACCAGCTGATGTTTGCCGGAATAAACAGGGCTTTCCCAGCTGATTGGCATATCGCCGTTCATTCGGGTCAGTAAAGCTGTTTTGGCAAACTGGTGCAGGGGCGAAAAGTAATTGATTTCTTCCCCGTTTATTTTTTTCTGAAACCCATTTAATGTATCGGTATTCTGGGCTGCACCCTGCAGTGCCGTGAAAAGTAAAAAGACAATGAAATATTTCATGAAAGAATAATCAGTGCTTCAAAGATCATGAATGACAGGGGAAATAAAAACTGTTTTCCGCAACCGGCCGGACTCTGCATCAGGGGTAAGTGGTATGAATCCTTTTTCTTAAAAACCCCTGGGTGATTTAAAAAGGGGTTCATCAATAAAAGGCTGATTCTTCAGCCGGAAACCGGTGGCTTTGAAAATGGCATTGGCCACTGCACCGCCCGTGGGTGGAAGGGCAGGTTCACCAAGCCCGGTTGGATCGATCCCGTTATCAATGAAATGCACTTCAATTTCAGGAATTTCTTTCATCCGGATAAGACGGAACTGGTCAAAATTATTTTGCTCTGGCATCCCGTCCCTGAAACTGAGTTTTCCAAACATCGCATGTCCGTATCCGTCAGTAATGGCGCCCATTACCTGCTGAATGGCCCCGCTCTTATTGATCACTTCCCCGCAATCCACAACGGCAAATATTTTTTTTACAACAGGTCTTCCTTCATGCATAACCACTTCACATACCTGCGCCACATAGGAAGCATGAGCGAAATAAACACTGAAGCCCTGAGAAACCGTTTTGTTTTTTCCCCAACCGGATATTTCGGCCACTTTTTTTATGACAGTTTCCATTCTGTCAATATTATACTTGATAGCGCCGGTGGGTTTGCTTCTTGCTTTCTGCAAAAGTTCGAGCCTGAACTGCACGGGGTCTTTCCCCGCGGCTTGTGATACATCATCGAGAAAACTTTGTTCCGCAAAAGCCAGGAAATTTGTAATAGGCGCCCGCCAGGCACCGGTAGTGATAGGGGAGTTATGCTCCGCTGAATCGATCAGCAGGTTTTCAACTGCACCGGAAGGAAAATTATCCTCCCGGGTGGAATTGCCCGCATTGATACCCGCACCCCGCAGTTTATACCCGGCCAGGTTACCTTTGTTATCCAGCGCTGCTTCAAAACGATAACGAACGGCAGGACGGTAACTTCCTCCTGTCATATCATCTTCCCTTGACCAGATCACTTTGACGGGTTTCCTGAGGATACCGGATACCTCAGCGGCTTCGAGTACATAATCAAATTTTAATCGTCGGCCAAAACCCCCGCCAAGGCGGGTGATCTCCACCGTTATATTTTTTTCAGGGATATTCAGGAGTTTTGATACGGCAGTTCGGGCACTTCCGGGTGTTTGTGTTGGTCCGACCAGTTCAACACCGTCTTCCCGCACATGCGCAAAAAAATTCATGGGCTCCATCGGGTTATGCGGAATGAAGGGACATTGGAATTCACCGGTAATGATTTTGGCTGCCTGCTGAAATGCTGTATCCACATCGCCGTCTTTTCTCCGGACAGTTGTTTTACCGCTTTCCAAAAGTGTTTTCAGGATTTGATCATGGCCTGATGTGCTTTCAGAAGTACCGGTGTTTTCATATTCAATTTGAACCAGGCTTTTGGCTTTCATGATCTCCCAGGTAGAATGGCCAACTACCGCTACATTATTTTTAAACGTAATGATATCTATGATTCCCGGCATAGCCTTCGCAGCTGCCGCATCAACCGATTTTATTTTTGATCCAAAGGCAGGCGGGCGAAGTATCATCGCCATCACCATTCCCTCCCGGTAAAAATCCAAACCAAAAATTCCCTGGCCGGTAACTATTTTTTTATTTTCAAGATTCCTCACCCCGGTACCGATGATCCTGAAATCCTTCCTGTTTTTGAGAGGCACATTGGCAGGCAGGACTAATTTGGATGCTTCTTCAGCCAGTTCACCATAGCCGGTCTTTTTTTGCGTTGCTGAATGGATCACAAAACCATTTTCGGTCGTACAGGTTGATGGATCAACATTCCATCTTGCAGCAGCAGCGGCTACTAACAAATACCTTGCTGATGCGCCTGCAACACGAAGTCGTTTATAGGAGTGGGGGATAGCACCGCTGCCCCCGGTCAATTGCCGTTCATATTTTTCTGTATTAAGCTCTGCCTGGATCACTTTCACTTTTTTCCAGTCGGCATCCAGTTCCTCGGCCACGATCATGGAAAATGAGGTCATGATATTCTGGCCAAGTTCCGGATTGGGTGAGAATATAGTGATGGTACCATCTGTTGCAATGGATAAATAATTATTAAAACCGGTCTCACCGGTAAAATCCGCTGCAGACATGATCACCGGTGTGCCCGCTTCAGCACTGAGCCAGCTGAAGCCCAGCATTAAACCTCCGCCTGTAATGGAAGTTATCTTAATAAATTCTCTCCTGCCTGGTTTATTTGTAAATGGCATAAATTACATTTTTGTACTGGCCAATTTAACGGCATCCCTGATCCGGTGATATGCACAGCATCGGCATAAATTGTCGTGCATGGCATCATCGATCTGTTCCATGGTAGGCCTGGGGTTTCTTTTTAAGAATGCGGCTGCAGTCATGATCTGACCGGCCTGGCAATAACCGCATTGCGGCACATCCAGTTCATCCCATGCCTGTTGCAGCGGATGATCCCCTTTCTCTGATAACCCTTCGATCGTAATAACTTTTAAAAATTTGACTCTTGATACGGTAAACACGCATGACTTGACGGCATTTCCGTCAACCAATACCGTGCAGGCACCGCATTCCGAAATGCCGCAGGCATATTTGGTGCCTACCAGGTGAAGATGATCCCGGAGAACCCACAGGAGAGGAGTATCGGGGGCAACATCAACCCGGTATTCTTTACCATTGACGTTGAGATTGAAAATAGCCATTGCCTTTTGCTTTCTCCTTTAAAGATAAGTAAAACTCTGCACGCAACGAATGCAAACCCGGACAGGTTTTTTTTCTGCAGGATATGTTATAACAATTCCGAAGGTTATTGCAGGAAATGTTGAAGCCTGAAGTTCCCGGTGATATCCTGCATTCCAATCTCAGGATTCATTTTATTTTATAAAAACAAAACTTCCCTCAAACGGGCCCCAATCCTTACTGGTAACTCCGTTTCGTACAGTTCCCCTGTAAGAAGACATCCCGGCCCGGATCTCAATGGTAACAGTTCCCCCGTATTGTGCCGAGATCAAGCCCGCATGAACGGCTGCGCTGGCAATGGAACAATCATCGGTATACACATCCGTTCCCCAAACCCTGTCTGAAATGGTTCCTCCGGGAGGAAAATAAAAAGTAAACCGGCGCCCGATATGGGATCTGTAACTATCAGCCTGTGTCGACCAGGTTCCCTGTATCACGTTGCTGTTATTGCTGCCCTGGTTATTTTCAATGCCTGCTACCAATGTAAATCCGGCGCCACCTGAACCGGAATTGTAAGACCATGTACCCGGATCGCTGTCAATCACTGTATACGATCCGGCAGGCAACTGAATATTAGGTGTAGCTACCCAGGTTGCATTCTGCACACCTCCCTGCCCGGCCTTCCCATAACAAGACCAGGGACCATAGTTTTTTCCGCTGCTGCTCCTGATTGAAATAGTACCCGGCATAATGCCGCGATTGTAGTAATGATAATTTTCGATACGGGTTATATAGGCCGGTACTGACAGAACAAAAACAGTTGGATTTACAGGGCCGCTTTCCACGTAAACAATATTCCCGTTATCCCAAAGTGTTTTATCACGGGTATCCGATACGGGGATATGATTGCTTTTATTACCCTTTACAAAAACAAAACTTCCGTCAAAAGTTCCCCAGTTATTGCTGGTAACACCGTTTCTAACGCTGCCTGTATACGAAGATTGTCCCGGTCGGATCTCGATCGTGACCGTACCGCCGTTGCTTGTTGTTATCAGGCCGGCATGTACGGCTGCACTGGCGATGGAGCAATCATACGTATATACATCGGTTCCCCATACGCGGGAAGAAATGGTTCCTCCGGGCGGGAAATAAAATGTATAGCGTTGACCGATATTATTTTTATACTCATTTGCCTGGGTGGCCCAGGTACCCTGTATGGCGCCCTGGGCATACAATAACCGGCATCCGGCCAGGATCAAAAAAAAGCAAAGAAGAGACAAACTTATTTTTACCGCTTTCATTTTGTAAAAATTTTGCGAAGATTAAGCAGAATGAATTTTTTTTCCAATGATGGCGGTCAGTAAATAGTTTGAGCCATATCATCAAACTGCTGTCCTGAGCAGGTTTTTCCCTTAACAGGCATATGTTACCTTCAAGACAATGATCGGTTATACAGTTCTCCATAGAAAAAAAGGAACAGACCGTGCATTCATGTAACTTTGCAATGAGAAAACTATTTTTATTTTCAACTTGTATGTCTTTTAATCCCGATCTGAAAACAATTCTTGTATTTTTTCCCGTAATCTTTTTCTCTTTTTCCTGTACCGAAGGTTCAAGAAAGAAAACGTTTGAGAATTTTCAATACGAAAAATTCAAAGATTCATTACGCAGGGAGAATAAAAGAGTGCGAAACGACACGGTCAACCTGTTTGACTCAAAAGTATTTACCCCCGGTATTGATTCATTGGATACGTTGCTGATCAGGATCGACACGATTTTGCACCGGGATGCGGCCCGGATGGAAAAAATGGATACCCTGATCAAAAGACTGAAAAACGCAGTACAATTTTCTTCGGATGAAAAAGAAAAAATAAAAGAGAATATCCGGGCGCTGGATTCATTCCTCGCCAAAAGGAGCGACACGATGAAAACAAATTGCCGTGAAAGGGAATGTCCGTTGTTTGCCGGGGTCAACAAGTCCAAACAACTGCTTTACTTATTTATTGATGGGGAATTGAAAGACAGCTTCCCGGTTTCAACTGGTAAAAAGAATTATACCACTCCCGATCTGAATACGAGGCCGGCCGGGCCCATATTAATGAAATATACATCCCGCAAATTCCCGGGAGGCAATTATAAAGGTCTTGGCAATATGCCTTATGCTGTTTTTGTAAGGGGAGGCTATGCCATTCATGGTACCACTCCGGGAAATTTTTCCAAACTGGGAAGTGTAGCATCGCATGGATGTATCCGGCTTCACCCGGATAATGCAAGAGTTTTTTATGAACTGGTGAAACTTTTCGGACTCGGGAATACCTGGGTAACGGTCAGGGATTCTTTATAAGTACACCCGCGGATCAATCGCCTGATTTTATTCCGTGATATCATATAGCATATATCTTGCTTCAGGTAGACTGAATAGCGATAAGGATCTTTGCAGGTATGTCCTCGCTTCGCCGGCCTGGTTCTTTCGTTCAAAAAATACGGCACAGTTATAACAGGCCTTTGCAGCTCTTTTTTTATCCGGGTCATTGGTCAGTCTTAAACTTTCAACCAGTGCGGCTTCATAATCTGCCCTTGTGATGGCATCTTTTACCGCTTCCAATCCCTTACCGGTGAAAAGGGTTCGGGTCCGCCTTGCATCTCCCGGGAAATAATAATGAAGGAATTCAGTCCCGTTATCAAGCATGATTCGCATGGCATCATCCCGTTTGACCACGATATTGGGGCCGGTAGCCAGCAAACCACTTATAACGGAACGCGAGGAATGGAAGCGGCTTTTATGAATATCATTTTCTTTCAGGATCGATCCGCCTGCATATAAAGCATAACCGATATCAGCAATAATATCGTAGTAGGCGGTTCTTTCCTTGCCGCCCTTGTCTGTCTTCACCACTTCCACATGTGTCTGGTTAAAAAATATATCAAACGAACGGATAACAATGGCATGCGAAGCCTTATTTTCTTTCATCTGCGTAAATACATTACTGTCAGGAATACCTGCCGGGGAATAATATCCGGGTAATACCTGTACGGTGATCCCGGTTTTTTCATGGATCTTACCGGCCATCCAATCCATCAGGCTGTTGATAAGTGAAATAAAAAGCTCTTCTTTGTTATCACGGTATTTTTTTGAAACAATATCATAGGTGTTCAGCAGCAGAATTTTTTGGGGAGGAGGATCAACCGGGTAAACCGGTTTTGTTGAGACCGTATAGGAAATTGTTCGATTGGGAGCCATGCAGGAAATCAACAGGAGTATTGGGATCAAAACAAACCGGTACATATGATTTTTTGCAATAAAGGTACTAACGGGAAGGAATGAGCCCCGTAAACTCCTGTTATCTTACTCAAAAAACTATTCTTTATAGTTGTTCACATAAGCCTGCAATTCATCCCGGCTTGACTGGCTGCTGAGTAAATCATACAACAGGGTGAAATTGCCCCGGTCAGTAATGGTTTTGTATGATAATTTACATAATTGAAGCCTGTTTGTTTCCAGGGATACCAATTCAATTAATTGCCTGGCCTGCGCGCAATTGAAATAATAATTAGCCGTATTAAATGTGGTGGTGAGCGCCGTCATTTTTGCACCGGGCAAAAATTGAAACTGTATATCCTGGTACAGGTTTTTAAAATCGTCATCCTTCATGGCCACTTTATTACCGGGGCCACTCCCCGTATAATTGGCAACATAGGCTGCCAGTTCATTCTTTGCCGACTGTGTACTGAGCAAACTGTATACCTGTGTGAAATTGACCGGGTCGGTAATACTGCGATACGATAATTTGGCCAGCTGAAGCCTGTTGCTTTCACCCGTTACAAGCTGGATGAGCCTGCTGGCCTGGATGGTTGTAAAATAGTAACTGGTATTATTAAATGTATTCACCAGTGAATTCATCTGGATACCGACGGGCCATTGCTGTTTAATGGTTTGATATAAACTATTAAATTCGGCATCGGGCATGGGCATGCCTGTATTTCCTGCATCCTGGTAATGGCGGATATAATAATCCAGTTCATTCTTACCTGATGGACTCAGGATCAGGTCTGATATTGTATAAAAGTTTTCCCTGTCCACAATGCTCCTGTAGGATAATTTGGCTAATTGTAACCTGTCGCTTTCTGAGAAAACGATCTGGATCAGTTTTGCCGCCTGGTATGAAGTAAAATAGTTTTCAGCGTTGTTAAACGCACGTGCCAGGGAATTCATTTGCGTACTCACGGGCCATTGTTCCCGGATGGTTTCATATAAATTGTCAAAATCGGAATCCGGCATGGCATTTTCAAAAGGATCGTCTTCATAATAATTATTAACATAGTCCTCCAGTTCATCCCTGCTGTACTGGCTGTTGAGCAGGCTGGATACCCGGTAGAAATTGTTCCGGTCCGTAACGGTCCGGTATGAGAGTTTTGCCAGTTCCAGCCTGTATGACTCACTGTTCACCTGCTGCAGCAATTGTATCACCTGTGAACAGGAGAAATAATTTCCCGGCATGTTTAAAGCATTCATGATCACCGTTCTTTTCCCGCTGGTCGTACGCTGGTATTTTACCTGGTTCAATAAAGAAGAGAAACTGGCATTACTCATTGCCGTATTATTTCCGTAATTACTGTATTTTATTTTCTCAATGAACTCAAGGCTACCGTTAGCATGCAAACTGATTTGCATATCAAAGCGGTGGCGCAGATAAAATGCGGACGAAATTTTTTCAGGCCGGTTTATATTCCAGCCGCTTCGGGATATTTCAAGGCTATGCTGCCCGTTTTCAAGATCATTGATCTGAAGGGTTGTCTTATCACCGTTTACCACGTTATCGTATCCCGTATAAACAGTTCCGTCTATGGTTACCTGCAGGTTTTTATTGCCGTTAACTGTAATAATAACAGTACTGTTATTGCGCTGTTGCGCAAGCAGGGACAAACTTATTGACAAGCTTACCAGGAAAAAGGATAACTTTTTCATAATACTATTTTTTTAATTTCACCTTTGACAGACATGGGTTAAAGTTATTGCAGGTCTGTTGGCCGGATTCATGATCTCAGATACTTGTTCTTATGATTGTCATTACATCCTGTTTGTTTACAAATTATATCTATATTTCCGCATCAAATACTTTCATCCATGTCAAAACATTTCCTGCTGTCCTTTGGTTTTCTTTCAGCCGCTATGGCTGCCGGTGCGCAAACAAAAAAAGATTCTTCTGTCAATGACCTGCATAGTTATTACAAGCCGGTCAAATGGAGATGCATCGGCCCTTTCCGGGGTGGCCGTTCGAATTGTGCAACCGGAGTAGTTGGTAACCCAGCCGTCTATTACCAGGGTACAACCGGCGGCGGCCTTTGGAAAACCGAAGATATGGGTCTTACCTGGAAAAATATTTCCGATGGTTATTTTAAAACCGGCTCAGTGGGAGCTGTGGCGGTTGCAGAAAGCGATCCGAATATTGTGTATGCAGGTATGGGAGAACATGCGGTGCGCGGGGTCATGACGTCGTATGGAGACGGTGTATATAAATCAACGGATGCCGGAAAAACATGGAAGAAAACCGGTCTTGAACTTACACAACATATTGCCCGCATTGTTATTCATCCCAAGGACCCGAATAGGGTGTATGTGGCCGCACAAGGCGCATTGTACGGACATTCAAAGGAGCGGGGTGTTTACCGGTCCACAGATGGCGGCAACACCTGGAAAAACGTCTTATATGTGGACGATAAAACCGGTTGCGCAGAAATATCAATGGACATGAACAACCCGTTGATTCTGTATGCCGCCATGTGGGAACACGGCCGTCTTCCCTGGAAAGTGATCAGCGGAGGAGCCGGAAGCGGATTATATAAATCATCCGACGCAGGAGAACATTGGGAAAAAATGACGGAAGGTTTGCCAAAAGAAATGGGAAAGATGTCCGTTGCCGTTTGCCGTTCCAATGCGGAAAAAGTATATGCATTAATCGAAAGCGATTCGGAAAAAGAAGAAGGTGGTTTGTATATGTCAGCCGATGCGGGCAAAAGCTGGAGCCAGGTGTCAGATGATAATCATTTAATACAAAGGGCCTGGTATTATATTGAACTTTTTCCTGATCCCAATAATGAAAACACATTGTATGTCATGAGTGCATCTTCATTCAAATCAATTGATGGCGGCAAAACCTGGGAAGATATTTCTGCCACTCATGGGGATTATCATAATCTCTGGATCAACCCGTTGAATTCAAATAACATGATCATATCGGATGATGGAGGATCAGCCATTACAATTAATGGGGGCAAAACCTGGAGCAGCCAGCAAAATCAACCTACTGCGCAGATATACCGGATCAATGTTGACAATCTTTTTCCGTACAATATTTATGGAGGGCAGCAGGATAACAGTTCCGTGAAAATTGCGAGTCGTTCTCCTGGAAGCAGCGGTATCAGCACAAGTGACTGGACCTATACTGCAGGTGGTGAAAGCTCATTCCCTGCTTTTGATCCTGATGAGCCGAATTTGGTTTTGGGCGGTAGTTACCAGGGCACTATTGAAGTGTTGAACGCAAAGGCAAAAGCAGGCACGAATATTATGGCGGCACCTATCCAGTACTTAACCCGCGATGCAAAGGATATGAAGTACCGTTTCAACTGGAATGCGCCGATCATCCGGAGCAAACATGAGCCCGGTGTTTTTTATCATGGATCACAAATGTTATTGCGCACAACGGATATGGGTAAAACCTGGACGGAAGCATCCCCGGATCTTACCCGGAATGAAAAAGAAAAACAGGGCAAACCCGGTATACCTTTTACGAATGAAGCAGTGGGTGCAGAAAATTATGGCACACTTGCCTACATACTTGAATCACCGCATGAAAAAGGGGTGATCTATACCGGGAGTGATGACGGCTATGTTTACCTGACAAAAGATAATGGCGCACATTGGCAAAACATCACACCGGCCGGGCTTCAGGAATGCCTGGTCAATGCTATAGAAGTATCGCCGTTTGATAAAGCGACCGCCTATATCGCCACTACGAGATATAAATTTAATGATCACACACCCGGGTTATATAAAACAACTGATTATGGTAAAACATGGACAAAGATCAGCAATGGCATTCCCGATGGAGCATTTACAAGAGTAGTCAGGGAAGACCCTGTAAGGAAAGATTTATTGTTTGCAGGAACAGAAACAGGGATCTATATTTCCTGGAATGGCGGAAAAAACTGGGAGCCCTTTCAATTAAACCTGCCGGTATGCCCCGTAACTGATCTGCGTATTCACCGGGGAAATTTAATAGCTTCCACTTCAGGCAGGTCTTTTTGGATCTTAGATGACCTGGGTTTGATCCGGCAATATAAAAAAGACACTGTTTTTACAATTTTTAATCCTTCACCCGCTTATTTGATCAATGGTTCGAGTGAACTGGATGAAACAAGCGAGGAATTTAAAGGCCTGAATACATCCCGCGGTGTTAACCCGTCAACCGGTATAGTTATCTATTACCAGTTACCGGCTTTAAAAGATTCCGTGCAGCTTACCATGGAAATTAAAGATGCAGCCGGGAACATCGTAAATACGTTCAGTTCAAGAAAAGACAGTACGTATAAAAAATATGATGGTGGCCCGCCGGCAGAACCTGTTTTATCAAAAACGAAAGGGTTGAACCGTTTTGTCTGGAATATGCGTTACGCAACGATGCCCGGTGTGCCAAATGTTTATATCGAATGCAGTTACCGGGGTCATAAAGCTATCCCGGGTAAATATTCAATAACCATAAAGACCGGTGATCAGAAACTTTTGGCTGAAGCGGAAATTTTGTCCAATCCTTTATATCCGACAGATGCTGCTGGTTATAAAGAGTATGACCAAATGATGACCGGCATGGAAAAGGAACTCGCCACCATGCATAAAATGGTGAACAGTATGTATGAAAAAAGAATGCAACTGGAGTCGTTGCTGGCAACCATGACTGATGTAAAATATACTTTATTAATAGCAGAAGGAGCCACATTGGTCAGCAAGATGAAAGCCTGGGATGAAGAAATGATACAGCGAAAAACCAAAGTATATGATGATGCGGATAATTTCCCGGCGAAGTTTACGGCAAACTACCTGTTTCTTATCAACCAGACAGAAAGTGAAATCCCCCGTGTGAACCAGCCTTCCATTGACAGGATGAAAGAGTTGAATACAGAATGGGCTTCCCGTAAGAAAAGAGGAGATGAGATTTTGGAAAAGGATATTCCTGCATTCAATAAAAGATTATGGGATGCAGGGCTTGGAGCGATCTGGAAAAACTGAAAACTAAATCAGAGCATATCTTAAAAGTCGAAAACAAGAGGAGCACAACGAACCTGCCTACTGGCAGGCAGGCACAAAGTTCGCACGAAGAACACAATGACTTGGTTACAAAGCTGTATTTGCGTTGTGTTCTTTGTGTTCCGCTTTATTTTTAAGATAGCTCCTGGTAAGTTTAATATATTAATTGATCCCGAATTCCTTTTTCTGTTCGGCCGATAAAGGTTCAATTTTTTTGCTTTTCAGAAAATCTTTTAAGAGCAGGGGAACATTCCACAAACGGGCGGAATGATCACTGGAGCCGGTCAATATGGTTTTACCATCCGGTGAAAAACAAAGTGATCGAACATCGCCTTTATGCCCTTTGTATTCCATGATCATGTTACCGTCGAGCCCCCATAAACGGGCCGTGGCATCTTCCGAACCGGTCAGGATGATATTTCCCCCTGCAGGATCATCGGCGCAGGCAGGAGAAAAGGCAACGGAAAATATACGGTCTGTATGCCCGCGGAATTCCTGGATTATATTTCCTTCGAGGTCCCATAAACGGGCAATATTATCACCGCCGCCACCCGTGAGAATAGATTTTCCGTCGGGAGAAATGGCAACAGCATATATCCATCCGTCATCTTCTGCTTTATTAAAAATATGAATGGAACTTCCATCGGGTCCCCATAACCTGGCTGTCCGGTCTGCTGAGCCCGAAAGGATCCTGCTTCCGTCACCGGAAAAAACAACTGACAATATTTCCCGGGGGAGTCCTGAAATTTCCTTAACCGTATTCCCGCTTTTATCCCATATCCTGATAGTCCGGTCTTTCGACCCCGTTAGTAAGGTATCACCGGTCGGGGAGAAACAAACAGATGTGATCACATCCTTATGTCCATAATATACAGCCACGGAATCGCCGTTCAGGTTCCACAATCTTGCCGTTGAATCCTTTGAACCGGTAAGTATTTTTTTCCCGTCTTTTGAAAAGGCAACGGATGTTAATGCATCATGATGACCTTTCATGGTCACAAGGGTGTTGCCGGATAAATTCCACAATTTAGCTGTCGTATCCTCCGATCCTGTCAGAATAGTCTTGCCATCGCCGGGAAAAGCAACAGAAGTAATTTTATCAGAATGCCCGTTAAATTCCTGGATCGTTATTCCATCCAGTCCCCATAACCGGGCAGTAGCATCGCCGGAACAGGTTAGGATGGATCTTCCGTCCGGTGAAAAACGAACGGAAGTGATGCGGCCTGTATGTCCCTTGAATTCTTTGATCAAGAAACCGTCCAGGTCCCACAGGCGTGCTATCGCATCCGATGAACCGGTAAGGATCGTTTTCCCGTCGGGAGAAAATACCGCTGAAATGATCGGGCCTGATTGCACTTTGACATCTCCGATCCTGGTTCCGTCCTCCAACCACATGATCGCGGTTTTATCAATGGAACCTGTAAGTATCGTATCACCACTTGGGGAAAATGAAACAGACATGACCGGGCGTGAATGCTTGCTGAACGTGTGTAATAAATTTGCTTCGAGGTCCCATAATTTGGCGGTAGCATCCACGGAACCGGTAAGGATCTTTTTTCCATCCGGTGAAAAGGCAACTGCATTCACAAGTTGTGAATGTCCCTGGAATACCTTGATCGTAATGCCGTTCATGTCCCAGAGACGGGCGGTCTTGTCACCGGAACCCGTTAGTATTTTGTCACCGGCAGGGGAGAAAGCAACACAATAAACAGGGCCAGTATGTCCTTCAAACACTTTAATAACATTTCCATTCAGGTCCCAGAGTTTGGCCGTATGATCCCAGCAACCGGTAAGAATGGTTTTACCATCCGGTGAAAAAGCAACCGAATACACCAGGTCGGAATCCTGGAACACCTGTTTATGACCCTTTGTTCCGGTAACCTGGTTACCATTCAGGTCCCATAGTTTGGCCGACTTATCATCAGACCCTGTGAGAATGGATTTTCCATCCGGTGAAAAAGTACCGGTATAAATAGTTCCGTAATGCATGCCCACAATCTTATAAAAAGAATTTTCTGCATAGATTTTTGTGGCTGCTTTTACAATCGTACTGTCATCCTTACTTAATTCCATGGCTTCTTCCGCGAGGCGCAGCGCAAGGGTAGGATTATCGGGTACGATGGTCCGTGCATAAAATATATATCGCACAGCGGATGCAATATGATCCAGCGAAGCCAGTTGTTTGGCAGGTATATTATTTTGCCGGGCCACACTATCCCTCAGCCTGGCAATGATCGACTGGTAATCACAATCACCCGAGTTCTGGGCATAGGTGGTAAAACTTCTGGTTACTTCTTTAATAGCGGTATTTCGAATGAGTTTGGCCGCATTTTCTGCAGCAATTTCCACCCGTTGTCTTTTCCCGTTTATCTCATCTCTTTTTGAAGGGTCATAAACCAGGGCCGCTTTATATTGCTTATCTGCCTCAATGAATTTTCCTGCCTTCAACGCATCATCCCCGTTTTTCAGCGCCTCAGCATATTTATTTGGCTGCCCGTGAACGGTCACGAAGATGAAGAGACAAAACAGTAAAACGATATATCGGGTCATGGTTTTCAATTGACCGGGTTTTTAATGATTTCCTCTTGACGCTCTTTTATACGCCTCCGAATTCAAAATTGATCTGATTCTTGATCTCATCCGCACACTGTCCGGGTTTGTCCTTGCAATGGAATCCATCTGGCTCAACTGGCTCCTTGCCGGGTCATGTATTTCCAGGAGCGTGTAAACATCTGTTTCCAGTTTATAGAAATTAATGCTGTCCTTCAGGGCCATTGATTCGCTGGACTTCTTTTCTGCTTCGCTGGCTATTTTTTTATTGGCTTCTGCAATTTCATACGCTTTCAATTTTTCCAGTTGCGCATTTTTCTCCCGTTTGATCGAATTATTATTAACGGTCACCACGCCGATTACGGCCAGGGCAACGATCAGCAACAATCCCATGATGGCATACACGAGGTATTGCTGTTTCCTCTTTCGTTTCTTTTCTTCATCCAATAAACGGGTGCGTTCGCCTTCGCTGGCATCCAGGTATTCCATACACTCTTCGAATCCTTCTTTATACCGGTTGGCCCAGGCAGCGGAAGGCTTTGATGTCTCCCTCCATTCCAGTAACAATTGCAATTCACTGCCGGTTAAAAAATCTTTCTTCTTTTGTTTGTACATTTTGGTTGCCTCGGCAAGCTGCAGGTAATTGGTAGCTGATTCTCCTTCTTCATCCACCCATTTACTGAGTGTGTTCCATTGGCGTATCAAACTTTCATGCGAAATGTCAATGACCTTATCTCCTGTATTACCGGCTTTATTAACAACCAGGAATGATCTCCCGTTTTTTATAAAAAGGTTGATGATCGCCAGCAATTGTTTTTCGCCGGCACCGGTAATGGCCCTTAGTTGACTGAGCAGGACAGGCCTCCTGATTTTTCTCCCGTTTTCATCAATGGCCGTAAGCGCCTGGAACAATGATTTAACGATCCGGAGATCATGTTCTCCCAGTCCTTTCAGCGCTTCGTCGGCATGATTGGAAAGTGCTTTTTCAATACCACCGGCACTTTCATAATCCTCGGGTTCGATTTCCCCGATGTTCGTTCGTTGCGTTTCAAATTCCCACATACGCATCAGGGCATGCTGCAGCAAAGGCAGTTCATCGGTCAGTCTCACTGTCTCATTCAGCAAACGCGAAGTGAGTGCGGGGTTGAGTTTGCCACCATAAAGTTTTGCAGGACCTTCAATCGCAGTTTTCAATTCCATGCGGTTAAGACGGGGTACCAGGTACTGGCTCTGGTTCATGGCTTCGGGAAGATCCGTGAACTGGGCACAGTCGCCGATAAAATCAGAACGCATGGTAATGACAACATAGAAAGGAATAATTCTTTGCTGGGAAAGCGCCAGCAGGATATTTACAAAATCAATTGCTTCATTTTTCCGGACATCATCTTTCTGGTCCATCGCAAACCGGAACAGCTCTTCAAACTGGTCGACCAGTAAAAAGAAATTCTCATTTTTTTCTATCCGGTAATGTGCAACGAGGTTTAATATCGCATGAACACCTTCTTCATTGATCTTTTCCAATAATAAAGCCACATCTTCAGCATGGGTGAACAGTTTTAATTTTTGCAGCATTGCTTCCGCGAGATTGTACAGGGGGCTTTTCCCCGGTTTCATGATGGTGATCACCCAATGGTCTCCATCTTCCACCAGGTAACCCGCTTTAAGATCGGGTATGAGGCCGGCTCTCAATAAGGAAGATTTGCCGCAACCCGAATTTCCAACCACGGCTACAAAATGATGCTCATGCAGCCGCTGCAGCAATTCCTTTGTTTGCCGGGTGCGCCCGAAGAAAAGGAAACTTTCGTCTACATCAAAAGGACGAAGCCCCACATATGGATTGATGGAATCGGAGCTCATTCTTGCGGTGTGTTTAAGGCTTTCAGGAAATCCTGTAATTCATTTTTATTCATCACGGCATTCTTGCTGTTATTGATAACATGCACATTCAAAAACTGCTGATGGATGAAAAGGTTGTTTGTTTCTTTAAGCGGCGGAGCCATGTAAACATAAAATTCCCGGATGGGGTAGTGGTTGGTGATGATGAGTTCAAGGGCCGCATTCATCCGTTCACGCAACCATTCTTTGGAAACATGGCCATATAAAAAGATCAGTTTATTGACCTGGCTTAACCGTTCACCCATGACATAAATGTTTTTTCCCGGGTCGTCTTCCTGCGGGTTGATATAGGGCTGGATATTATTTTCCAGCAAGGTCTTCGCCAGGTCGATCGCGTAAAGCTGGTCACAAAAATGCGTATCCAGCATAACGGAAACTTTTCCGTTCCGGGACTTATTTTGTTTTTGCAGCACTTTCACCTGTGCGGCAAAATCAATAATATCATGTGTAAGGGTGCTTTTATTACCACGGACATATTCATAATCATTGGATGAAACACTTCCCTTTTCGATGGATTGTAAAAATTCTTTATACCCTGTTTCTTTAATGTTTTCAAAATTGATTTCTGCCGGCACCCAGATCATTTGGGGCATCCCGGAACCCAGTACCCATTCGGTTTGTTTCTGGATTTTCCATTGACCGGGTTGATCTTTTATCTCCTCACCGGGAGATTCATCCAGCAAATGGACAGCGAAGTCTGCTTTATTCAATAGTGCACGGGTGGTTTGTTCCATACCCGCTAAGTTTGAAGACGCTGTAGCATCTGTTACCACCTTAATTCCTTTTGACTTCAATTCAGCGATGACCCGGTTACGGGGTATCCGCCGGGAATCGGCCACTTCACCCAGGTAAACGGTCAGCAATTCACCGTTTTCACCCGGTTGCGTTGCAGGTTGTTCTGTTAGTAGATTTTCTTCATTCAAAAAATCATTCAGCAATTGCCACAGGTAGTCAACCAATTCATGCATGGCTGTTTTATATTCCTCCGATGTGCTGTCTGTGGTATCGCCATTGGACTGAAAGAATTTAAATGCACGGGTTCCGGTTAATGCTGCCGGCCATTTTTCTGATGGGATATTATGAAGAAGGACATGAACAATACGGGAACGACCGCCCACTTTTAAACCGGCACTTTCTGATCCGGCCTTTTTGCTGAATATTTCAAGTTCATTTTTGCCATCTTCACTGGCAGCATATGCTCCGCCGTCCAGGCAAAGAAATAGCGCTGATCGTTGAATGTCATTATTTGCATCTGTCCGGTTTCTTTTAAATTCACCGTCTTTATCGGCTTGAAAACATACATCAACTATGCCAAGGCTCCCGGCTTTCCTGGCCAGCATCAGGTTCAGGTTTTTATAAAACTGCTCTGCCCAGGTGACTGCCGGGGCGGAAGGCGATGAATCATTAAAGGAGAAACAGCTTATGAAAATGTCATGTTCATAAACAGGTAGGAATGCCATGGATATTGGTTTAACAGGTGGTTTTCAAAGGTTGATTTAGATTTTACTTAGTTACAAATCTTATCAACTGAACCAGTATAACGCTGATCCGCCGGAAAGTATTTTCATAATACCAAAAATATATCTGTCATTACAAAATTCTATTCATTTCATGATAAATTCAGGCTTACCAGCATTTTTTGCAAGGGTAGTTCATGAAAACAGGTGAATCCCACCAGCAACAATACGATGCAGCGATAGAAAAAATACGGTACCTGGTAGGAAAAAATACAATAACCGGGATACAGGCAGATCCCGGGGTAAATTCAGGACTTTTCATCACAGGGGGTTTGGTAACGATGGATATAAAAGAAACGGCATCGGGTTACGAAAGGAGATAATCTTTTCACCCTGGTTACAGGTTAGCATAAATTAATGAATGTATTAATGTAATTAATTCGGTAACTTTATAACTGATACAGAACGTATGAAGTATTTTCTTGCATTGGGTTCATTCTTTTTTCTCGCTCTGTCATCCAATTCCCAGGAATTGACCCAGGTTTTATTTTCCGGCGGGTCAACACTTTCTTCCTTTTCGTATCGTACCGACCAGGGCATAGTCATACGATTATCCGATGAGGGAAAATTACTGGAATGGGGAACCGATCCCGGGCCCGGGAGATATTATAATGACCCGAAAAAGCTGCAACCTTACCTGGGCCGGGTGGAGTATTACGGCCAGGAATATGATTCACTATTACGGGGTAAAATAAAAAGCATCGGCACCTGTTCTTTTACCTATTACGATAAATATGAAACAACCCCGAAAGCAGGTAAATTAAAGACCTTTGGCCGGCTTTCCATTGATTACTACGATCAATATGAAGATGCAGCTTACAGGGGAAAAATAAAATTCGCCGGACACGTACTGTTCGGCTTTTATTCCTCTTTTGAAAATGAAGCATTCAGGGGCAAACTGAAAATGATCGGGAATAACACGATCACCTATTACTCCACGTTTGACGATAAGGCCATTCGCGGAAAGATCAAAAGTATCGGCAGCTATATTTATACCTGGTATGAATCCTATGACCGGTACCATGGTTCATTGAAGTCGGGCAATGTCTCGCAGGTCATTAACGGCATTAATTTCAGCATTTTTTAGGTTATTCCGGAAATTCTTTTCGTATGCTGATCGCCGGTATAATTGATGAACTAACTTTACCTAAAAATAAAATTTGATGAAAAAGTCTTTTATTGTTTCAGTTGCCGTTTTATTGGTTTTTTTCTCAGCTGCCCCCCGGGCCGGGGCCCAGCAATACAAGATCCGCCAGGTATCTGATATGATGGGCATGAAAACAGAATCCACCGTTTATGTAAAGGGTATGCGCAAGCGAACGGAACCCGGCAGCCTGATGGGTATGCCGGTACAGCCGGTTACCATCGAGCAGTGTGATCTGCAGCGGACGATCAAACTGAATGACAAAAAGAAACTTTATTATATCGAACCTTTTTCCAAAGAAACCGAAGAAGTGATCGATGAGGATGCCAAACCGGTTTCTAAAAATATACCGGTAACACCAAAGGAGAAGGCCACTAACCAGAAAGGGGGAACTATCCATATGTGGTATAACATTACCGACACCGGTGAACGTAAAAAAATAAACGGTTTCACCGCCCGTCATATATGGACTTCGCAGAAAATAAAACCTTCTCCCGATGCCTGCACCATGAAGGACAGCATCATCATTAAAACGGACGGATGGTATATTGATCTTCCGCAGTTCAATTGCCCGGTTCAATACCGTCCTTCCAAATCTACCATGCCACCGGGTCAGCAGCAAAAACCCGATTGCATGGATAAATTTGTAACCCACCGGAGCGGAAAGGGCAAACTGGGTTTTGCGTTAACGGAAACAAGAACCATTATCATGGGAGGGGGCGGTGCAAAGACCAATGAATTTACCACCTCATTTGAAACCCCGGAATTTTCTGCAGAAAAACTTGATTCCATGCTTTTCGAAATTCCACCGGGCTATACAGAAACCAAAAACGAAAGCGACCTGCAGGATAAATTTGATGTAAAGGATATGATTAAACAGTATGGCAATCCCAACCAGCAACAAATGGATGCCATAATAAATCCGGCCGAAAATAACGGGCAAAAAAAGGAAGGCATGATCCGGATCGGCGTGTATGTACCCACCGGTGACGACCAGGTTCCCGCAACATCATTGCAGCAGCATATGGTCAGTTCATTGATGAATGGAAATGTTGAGGCTGTAGCTGTTTCTTCAGAAGAGGAAGCAAAAAAACTGAATTGTGATTATACCCTGGCCAGTGAATTTACCCGGATAAAGCAAGCGGGTAAGGTGGGGGGGTTGCTGAAAGCTATTAAAAATGCGGATCCCAACGCTGCTTCATCATTTACCATCGAAGCAGGGCAGACACTCGTGAAGTTGTCAGACGGTTCCATCAGACTGCAACCAAAAATAAACGGGAAGTTTGAGGGAAAGATTGATATGGCCGCAGAAAAAGCGCTCGATGAAGGATGCGGGCAGGTGCTGAAAGAATTGAAATAACAGGTAACGGTTAAGAATAACCGGAAAATGGTAAAACAGAACAGGGAGCATATCATCAGAGAATACCCGGGGCATTCCAGGGATATTATGCTTACCAAAAGGTTTCCCCTTCCGGTATTATTAAAAACTATTTAACAGTGGTTGTATAAACGGATTGTAAAAAATCATCCAGCATGGCATTGAATTCCCCCGGTGTTTCCAGCATGGGCACATGCCCGCATTGGTCAATCCAGTGAAGTTTAGAATGGGGGATGAGTTCATTAAATTTCAGGGCCACTTCCGGCGGTGTGATGATATCATTTTTTCCCCAGATCAGGCAGCATTTGGCCCGGATCTCCGACAGGTCCTTTTCGAGGTTGTTATGTATCGTTGATTTTGCCAGGGATAATATCTGCAGGGCTTTGCGGCTGTTCACCGTTTCATAAATTTCATCCACCAGCTCCTTGGTCGCAATATTGGGATTATAAAAAGTAAGCTCGGTCTTTGTTTTGATAAAATTATAATCACTTCTTTTGGGGAAACTGTCGCCCATACCGCTTTCATACAACCCTGAACTTCCGCTCAGGATCAAAGAGGAGATTTTTTCAGGGTATTTCAATGTATATAAAAGAGCAATATGCCCGCCCATCGAATTGCCCAGTAAATGGAACTTATCGAGCCAGAGGTCTTTGGTAAGCTGGTGCAAGAATTCCGTCAGTGAAAAAATGGTTACAGAAATACCCAGTTCATAAAAGGGAAAAACAGGAACAATAACACGGTGGGTCTTTTTCAGATGCTGGATCAGCGGTGCAAAGGTCTTCACCGACCCGAAGAGGCCGTATAAAAGAATAATAGGTTCGCCCTGACCTTCATCGATATAATATTTGCTTGTTTTAACAACTGAACTACCGTTCATAGCCAATTTATTTAAAGTTCCGTGGAATCCGTCCTTCGAATTAATCTTTAACAAATACGAATGGTATAGTATTACCCTCGACCATTTTAGCGGTAAGTATTTCCCGGCTTATCCATTCGGGCCGTTGATCAAAGGCGTTAAGATAATAAAACTATCTGTTCTAAAAAATGAGTTTTCCGGGCAAACCGGATTTTGTGAAAAAAATAAAATGCAAAGGAGGACAGTATACAATTTTCGGGGATAAAAATAAAAAAACCGGGCCTTACAGGTCGGTTTGATGTGCAGAATCCGTCTTAAACTTTTACAGATGCGGTACCTTGCATTCCCTGTACATACCGGTTTCTGTACCGGAACGTTGTTTTAACTGCAGCAGGAGTTCTGCAGCATCCTTTTCCGGAACTATGAATTCCATAACATACCCATAGGAACAGCTTTCATAAAAAGCCTGGTAAACATGCAGGAGGTGATAATACGGTAAACTGCGGTATGATTCAATATCATTTTCATGATGGCTGATGAAGGTGACCAGTTTAAGATCACTCTCTTTTTCCGGGAATCTTTTATCTGTATGCAGCCACACATAACCTCCGGTTTGCACCACTTTCACGTTATGCTCCGGGAAATGTTCTGACCTCCGCTCATCCATAAAGGAAAATTGGAAATCCTTATCGGGCCACTCATGATGTGAGATATAGCGGAACCTGGTTTTGGTTCCATTCACCTGTTGCTGCAATGCCGGTTCTGCTTTTTTATTTGACAATCTTTTAGCATAATGTTCCCATTTCGGCGCAAATACATCCGGCTCAAGATGAGTAATAAAACCAACGAATTGAAAAATGTTATCTTTTTTCATGACCACATGATTAATTACGATTTTTTCAGATGACAAATCGGGCACAGATCAGCCATTACCAGGGCAGGTAAACAGAATCAACGGAATGAATGACTCCATTGGAACCCTGCCGGTCCCTCGCCAGTATCTTGGCGCCGTTAATACGAACGTCGCCATCTTTAACCGTTACGGATACTTCCTTACCGTTGACCGTTGGTAATTTTTGCCCATCCCTCAGGTCTTTTATCATTTTTTTCCCCGTAATGACATGAAAGGTCAGCATATCAGAAAGACGGCTGTTTTTTTTACACTGATCCAACAGGTTATCAAAAGTTTCGGGCGGAGTAAGGTTACCGAATGCCAGGTTTACAGGGGCCAGGATCGTAAATGGCCCGATACCATTCAGGGTTTCTTCCAGGTTTGCTGCTATCAGACCTTTGATCAGGGTTGAAAGATTTCTGTCCGAATGGGCGATCTGCAAAATGGTTGGCATCGTTATAAAGAGTTTAAGACAGACAATAGATCTGCCTGATTGATAATAGTTCATTTATTCAACCGCTGGGTACAAGAGTGGTTGACCGGAGCACGCCAAATGCATGGGCTTACCAGTATATCATTCGTACTGATAATACCAGGAAGCTTTGCCTCCAAAAAATCAACAGATTACCATCTTTTGTTATCGGCCCTTGTACTTTTTTCCCTGGCTACAGACACAGACATCGCTCTTCCTTCCACTTCTTTGTTGTTAAGTCCCTTGATGGCCTCCTTTGCTTCTTCATCGGATCCCATTTCAACGAAACCGAAGCCACGGCTGCGGCCCGTTTCCCTGTCATTGATCACCTTGGCCGATGATACTGCGCCGAATTGCTCGAATAATTTTCTCAGCTCATCTTCTGAAGTATGAAAGCTAAGGTTTGAAACATACATGTTCATAATAAAAAAAAATTAAAAAATAAATAAATAGAAATTCCCGTGAAAAAGAACCGCAGCAAAGAGTAGAGAAAGGATAAACTATTACCAGGAAGAAAAGTAAGAATCAATACTGATCAGGACTAAATGTTGGAAGTGCTTTTTATCACCCGGTGAAGATAGGTCTTTAACCGGCAAAACGGCAATTTATCTTTGGCAGTGCTTATAGTCTTATTAAGAGCCGGGACAGAACCTGATTAAGCAGGTAAACAACCTGAAATATGTCTGGCAGCAAGTCATGAAGTTTATCCCGCTTTTTTATCCTTAATTTACAGGGGAGACCATGTGCCTGAAATTGAAAACCTGTTAACTTTAGATTCATAATAAAAAAGTGCCCGGAATTGAATGGGACGATTGTTTCGTAAATTTTTTCAGCGGATGAAACGGACATTATTTATTTTTCTTGTCCTCCTCAGTTGTTTACCTGTTTTTTCCCAGGAAAAACAAAATGCGGAAAGCAGAAACGGGGTTGTTGCTGCCGGCAAGACCTATGCGGTTATCGTTGGTATTGCCAACTATGAAAACGAAAACCTGAACCTGAATTATGCAAACCGGGATGCACAGGAATTTGCTTTTTATCTGCAGTCGAAATCCGGCGGTGAGATACCCGCTGAAAATATCAGGTTGCTGATCGATACCAATGCGACCACCGCTGCTATTTATAACGCGCTGACCTGGCTGAGGAACAAATGTGAAGAGGATAAAAGGGAAAATGGTGACAAGACCAACCTGGTCTATTTTTATTTTTCCGGTCATGGCGATGTGGAAACTGAAACCAAAGCCAGCCTGGGTTTCCTGCTTTCATTTAATACGCCACTCAACAATTATCTCAACAATGCAGTCCGCATTGAAGACCTGAACAATTATGCCCATACGCTTTCCGTGGACCTGAATGCCAACGTGATAATCATTACGGATGCCTGTCATTCCGGGAAACTGGCAGGTAGTGATAACCGGGGTACTTTCCTGGTCGGAAAGGAATTGAGCACCGCCCGGGAAAAAGAGATCCGTATTGCATCCTGTAATCCCGACCAGCTTTCCAATGAAAATATCCGGTGGGGCGGGGGACGGGGTGTATTTTCATTTTATCTTATCAATGGCCTGAAAGGACTGGCTGACAAAAACGGCGATCATGATGTTACATTAAGTGAAATAAAAAACTATGTTGATTCAAGTATTGCTGCAGATCCTGTCCTGAAAGAAAATAAACTGACACAGACTCCTGTATTGACCGGCAAGCAGCAATTCAAGCTCGCTTCCGTTAACCCGGATGAATTAATTTCTTTACAAAATGTGGTTACCAGGGAAAATCCTCCCCTGACGGGACAGGAATATTTTTTTGAATTGATGAAAAAGGAGGATCGGCTTGAACTAATCAATTATGATCAATTGAATGGCTTGCCTGCTGATGACATTGCATTGGCGTTTATCGGCCAGGCCAAAAAATTGCTCAACCAGGCGGAGGAATTGGATAAAGTCAGTCAATGGGAGAACCTGCTAAAAAACGATAAGGATAAATTACAGTCTTTTAAAGAGACTCTTGCCGATGCCCTGCATTCAAGAGGCCAGCAGGTTATCAATCTTTACCTGGAAGGAGATGCTGCAGAATTGGAAAGGAGAAGGTATTACAACAGCAAAAGCAGTGGTTATGATATTTATGTTCCCATGTATTCATTGGCATTAAAACTCACAGATGCCGGCAATCCGTTGACCAATATACTGCGTGTGAACCAGCTATACTTTAAAGGAGTTGCCGCCCGTATTAAAATACCATTGGTTGAAGAATCAAAACAAAAAAAACTGATTGACAGTGCATGGAATTCCATGACGCAGGCGCTGGCTCTCTCGGACCAGGCAGCCTATATTCACAATGAACTGGGCATATTGAATAAGTTAAAAAAAGATTATCCGGAAGCAGAAAAGTATTTTACCAACGCAACCATTCTGGCTCCTTCCTGGGCCCTGCCCTGGGCGAATCTTTGCGGCATGTATGCCGAAACCAGGAATTTTGAAAAGGCCGATGAAGCGGGCAAAGAAGCCGAACGATTACAGCCGGGACTATCTGTGACCATGAGCAATCTCGGAATTGTGAATGAATTCTCAGGAAACTGGTTGTATGCAGAAGAATATTACCGGCTGGCGACCGATCTTAATTCAAGACATTATTTTCCCTTTGAACGGCTGGGATATGTGTATATGAGTACTACCGGATATGCAGAGGCAGATTCTTTCTTTTTTGAAGCTGACCTGAGAAAAAAAGGTTTTCACTTCCAGGCAAATGATTTGAACATAGTGCCCGTCGATTTCGTTGAAGCCGCAACGTTTGAAGACCATTGTGATATAGACACCCTGGCATTGCTAAAAGATGATATCATGGCTTTTTTCACCTGGGGAACGCAGGAATATCAGAAAAATGAGTATTCAAATGCAGAGAGGATCTATAAAAAAGTAGTGGCACTGGATAAAAAAAATCCCCTGGTCTTTCATTACCTCGGTAAAATATTCTATGACCAGAAAAATTGGGAGAAAGCGGAAGTGATGTTCCGGTTCGCAGTCAGTTATTACCTGAATGAACCGCGTTTCAAACGTTATTGCGATTCGCTTACCAGGAATAAAAAATATCCCTACAAACACGATTGTTTTGAAAGGTTTTTCCGGGGTCATTATTATGCCATGATCGAGGATTATTATTTTTTATCCAACCTGTATGATTCCTGGGGGCATTATGACGAATCAGAATCATATTTAAGAAAGATCATTGCGTTTAACCCCGCAGACCTCGGTGGTTATGTCAAACTCTGGAGAATGCTGGAGAAACTGGGCCGCCATACAGAAGCTGAAAAAGTCATTAAGAGCTTTGCAGCTTATAACAAAGAAAGATCCGACCGGGAATTGAATGAATTCTACCGGAGAACAGCCCGGCTCTTTCCCGATAATGGCGACTGGCCCTACCGGCTGGGATTATTTCTTTATGAACGGGCTTCCAATAAATCAAGGGCGCAATATTTTGATACGATCATCTGGTTCCCGAAAATAAATAAGGAAGTTTTCATGGACTTTGAAAATTATGACAGGATCGGGAAAGATCTTAATTGGGATAAAAACCTGAAAGGTTCTCCGAAGTTGGTGGACAAAAAATATTTATCTGAATGGCCCCAAAGCATCCGGTTGCCGGGTATTAATGAAACAATTCAACTGGCCGATGCTATTTACACACCCCGTAAAGATGCCATCACGTACCTTTTGAAAGCAGATAGCCTGATGACTGAGCCTGAAACCAAAGCAGATATTAATTTTAAAGTGGGCAATGTCTTTGTCTGGTCCGGTTCAAAAAAGATGTCCTACCCATACTATACCCGTTCGGTTGAACTGATGCCCGGTAATGCAGGTGCAAGGTTGACCCTGGTGGATATATGCAAAGCGCTTTACAAGAACAGGGCGGGGCTGGAGCATCTGAATTATTTATATGACCATCAGCAGATCAGTTTCCCGAAGAGGTTACTGTTCGCCGAATTTTGCATTCATTCAAGCCAGTTTGATAAAGCCAAAAAATTAATTGAAGAAGCGCAGGGCATTCATCCATATGTGGTGCCGGAAACTTTTGACTTGCTTGGCAGGTTGAACATGTTATCCGGGCAATCTGTGCAGGCGATTAAATTTTATAAGGACTACCTCCTGGCTGTTCCAAATCAGTCAAACACATTATATACATTAGCCGGTCTTTATGCGAAAACCGGCAACAATACCGAAGCATGGAAATGGCTGGAAGAATCCCTGGTTAAAGGATTCCGTTATTCCTGGGTTTTGCAATTTGACCAGGCCTGGAAGAATTTCAGGAATACAAAAAGATGGGACGACCTGATGAAAAGATTTCCCATGAAAAAATATGAAAGCCATGCGCTGGCAACCAACTGAGTTTATCTTATTACGGCT
>CAZQGZ010000005.1:0-4980 GCA_964592935.1 uncultured Chitinophaga sp.
ACGTGCAGGATACCAACCCGGCCCAGTACGAGATCATCAAATTGCTGGGCGCCATGCATGAGAATGTATGCGTGGTGGGTGATGATGCGCAAAGTATTTATAGTTTCCGCGGGGCCACGATCGAAAACATTTTACAATTTCAAAAAGATTATGATGAGGTGAAAGTGGTCAAGCTGGAACAGAATTACCGCAGTACCCAAAGTATCCTGCACGTGGCCAACCAGGTAATTAAGAACAATAAAAGCCAGATCGAAAAAGTACTCTTCACCGAAAATGCGGAGGGGGAAAAAATAAAACTGGTGCGGACCATGACCGATAATGATGAGGGGAAATTTGTGGCCGACAGCATCCAGGAGCAAAAACTCCGCAACCATTACAGCAATAAGGACTTTGCTATCCTGTACCGCACCAATGCGCAAAGCAGGGCTTTTGAAGAGTCGCTGAGAAGAATGGGAATTGCCTATACCATTTACGGGGGCATCAGTTTTTACCAGCGAAAAGAGATCAAGGACCTGGTGGCCTACCTCCGGATCATTGTTAACCCGAAAGATGAAGAAGCATTAAAACGGATCATCAATTATCCCGCCAGGGGGATCGGTAAAACAACGATCGATAAACTGGTTTTATCTGCCAATAACAACAACATCAGCATGTGGGATGTGCTGGAAAAAGCAAACGAATTCGGGTTCAAGGCAGGGATCTTTACCGCTGTTGAAGAATTTGTGACGATGATAAAGAGTTTTGCCAGCATGCTCACCAGGCAAAATGCCTATGAAGTGGCTTTTCATGTAGGCAAACAAACCGGCCTCGTGAAAGAACTCTTTAATGATAAAAGTTCAGAAGGCGTGGCCCGGTATGAAAACATACAGGAGCTGTTAAATTCCATTAAAGAATGGACGGAAAGTCCCGACAATGAAGACGGGGAACTGGTGGATAAGAGTCTTGCATCATATTTACAACAAATAACATTGCTGACCGATGCGGATGAAAAAGACCCGGATGCAGATACGGTGAAACTGATGACCATACATGCGGCAAAAGGTCTTGAATTCAGTTGTGTGTTTGCCGTGGGCCTGGAAGAAATGCTTTTCCCCAATGCCATGGCTATTAATACAAGAGAAGAACTGGAGGAAGAAAGAAGATTATTTTATGTGGCGATAACAAGGGCCAAACAAAGACTCTGGATCACGTATGCCAATACACGCTATCGTTTCGGTAGTTTGGTGCAGAATGACCCCAGCCGTTTTATAGAAGAAATTCCTGATCAATACCTCGACAGGAGTTTTGCCGGAGGTGGTGCAAAGAACCAGGTGGGAGGAAGCAAATGGGGCAGGGGTTCCGCCTTCGATCGTATGAAAGAAAAATTTACTGATGATGGTGAATCAGGAAAAGTAAGCCAGCAGTCGGGAACCTATTATAATTCCGGTCCCGCGGTGGCCAAATCAACACCTTCTTATTTACCACCCAAAGGTCAGCCGGCCAAAGTAATAGAACATGTTCCCTCACCTGATTTTGTGGCCAGCGATACATCCGGACTGCAGGCCGGCCAAAGAGTAGAACATCAGAAATTTGGTTTTGGCGAAGTTATTAAAGTAGAAGGCGCAGCACATAATCCCATTGCCACCATTAAGTTTGAACATAATGGCGAAAAGAAAATTATGCTCAATTACGCAAAGCTGCGGATCATTGAATAATAAGAAGAAATTCAACACAGGGGCAGGGAGATACAGCGCTTCACAGAGAAAGTAAAATTGGTATGCAAACCTCTGTGTAACTCCGTATCTCTGTGACTCTGTGTTGAAAAAAAATTGAGATAGCCATAAAAAACAATCAGATCAGGAATGGAATAATAGCTTTTCTGCCCGAAGGATATTCTTTAAATTTTTCTTTATACCATTTATGATGTGCCAATGCCCTGGGAATTAAATTGGCTGCTGTCCAGATAAAAAAAGAAAGTGCCGGCAGGTTCCAGCAAAGTATGGCAAATCCAAGCCATTCTATCAATTCACCAAACAGGTTTGGACAACTGATCCGGTTGAATAACCATCCCCCGGGAATCACGTAATGCGTTTCACCGGGTTTACGCAAACCGATCAGTATGTTATCAGCCTTCATATTGATCAGCATGCCGGTCATAAAAATAAATAACCCGGTTATAAAACGCAGATCACTGAACCATTCATAATTATAATCAGCAAACCGGGAAAAATAAATTCCAAGGGAAAAACCGTTGACCAGGTTAAAGAAAATACCCGATGCGACAATGATCAGCGGCATCTTTTTTCCCTTTGTATGGAGACGGAAAGGAAAAACAAAGATCCGGTTGAAATAATGCAAACAAAAAAAAGCGATCATGAACCAGGAGACTTTTGAAACTTTTTCCTGATCCGGGATTATCACAATAAACAGGACAACCAGTACCGGCAATTCCATGAACAACCATCCAAACCGGTTTGAGATCATTTTTCCCCAACGGGAAGATGCATGACGGCCGTAGGGTGCTGTAATTTTTAACAGAAGAAAAAAAATAATAACAGCCAGGACCATCCAGGCGATCATCAGGATTTGGTAAGCGGACCAGGAAAGGGAAAGTAAATGCATGCAGCCGGTATTTTGCTTCTTTTATTGGTATGACAAGATAACCCTTATTCTTAAATCAGCAGACATGCATACCCGGTAATTCTTCCAGCAGTTTATGAAGGCTGTACAGCTTTGAAAATAATAATAAAAATCAGCGCAACCTGTTTGTATTTGATTTGCGTTATCTGCGGGAAACAAATTATAACACTACCCTTTGATAATTTTATATCAGCCATTGCTGCGTTTTCGTAACTTTCCCTATCTTATTGGATAATTTTTACAAAGAAGATTTATTCTGATGGGCAACATGCAAATAATAAGCAAACGCTTTTTTATACAGGCCATAGTTATTTTCCTCTTATTGCTGGCGCCGGGCATTGTGCATACGCAGCAGGATGTGGAGGATAAACTGATCAGGAATTGCGCGGAAGCTAAAAATGATTCAGACTATATTGTAAAAATGGGATGGCTGTCCGATTATTATTATGCCAATAAAATATTCTCAAAGGGGGACAGCGTCATTGAAAAGCAGATCATGCGGGCGGAAGCGACGCTCAACCGGAATTTAATTCTCCTTGCCTATTTTGATAATGCGGGATACCGTTCAACCGGAACCTCTACCCGGAGCCGTTCGGAAAATACAGAAGTTTATATCAGGAGAGCGCTTGAATATGCAAAGGCTAATGAACTAAATGATTATACGGCCATGGCCTGGTCAAACATGGCCGCATTGAACAGCAGTGACGGGAAATTGGATGAAGCTTTTAAAAATGCCAGCCTGGGTTTTACCACCGCACTAAATTCAGCGAACGATTCCGCCAAAGTGATCTGCGCGATTCAACTGGGAAATGTCTACCTGCAGAAATCTGATGTATTAAGCGCTTTTAAAAATTATACCAATGCCAGCAATATGGCGGTTGAAAGCGAAAACGAATCATTGCTTCCACCGGTTTTGCACGCGATCGCAGTCCTGTATAAAAAACTGGGAAAGGATGAAATAGCCAAAAGTTATTTATTCCGGAGTCTTGCATTAAATAAAAAGAAGAAAAATATCAATGGCCAGATCAACGATTATATATTCCTGGCCAAACTATCCAACTATATGGCCGGCAAGGAATATTTGCAGTTGGCGGCAACGCTGGCGGATTCGATCCACAGTGTGCCAATGAAAATTGAAGCGCAGAAGATACTTTTTAAATACATGTTGCTGGAAGAAAAGCCTGCCTATGTGCTGGCTTACCTGGAAGGACAGCCGGAACTCAGGAATGTTTTTATGAATACCGGCCCGGATTACCTCAACTGGCAGCTTGCAGAAATTTATATGTACGGGGGAATGACCGATAGTGCGATACATTATTTCAGAAAAGCAGAGGCCTCGTTCAACAGTGGCTACGACCTGACTTCGAAAAGAAATTTTTTCTCCGAATTTGCCGATTGCCTGCAACAACAGCAAAATATTCCGGCTGCGATCTCTTACTATTCAAAATCATTTGACTTATCAAAACAAACTTCTGATTTATCCGGGCTGAAATACAGTGCCAATCAATTAAAAAACCTTTATTATCAACAGGGAGATTATAAGACAGCTTTTGATTACAGCCTGCAGTATGATCACTATAAAGACAGCGCTGACCAGCTTGGAAAAGAAAAGGACCTGGCCCTGCTGGAAATAGAGAATGAAACCAAACAACAACAACGTGATGCCGAGTTTGCAGCGTTGAAACTGGAGCGGAAATACAACCTGCAATACATGCTCATCACCGTGATCATTGCTACCGTTTTTGTGCTGCTGTTAATGATCGGGATGTTTAAGGTATCCACCTTTACGATCCGTACGCTGGGTTTCTTTTCACTGATCTTTCTCTTTGAATTCATTCTTCTTTTACTCGAAAAATGGATTCACACGATTACCCACGGAGAGCCCTGGAAAAGCTGGCTGATCAAGATCGGGATCATTTCCTTTCTCTTGCCCATTCATCATTTCCTGGAACACAAACTGATCCATTACCTGCTTTCACATCATTTAATCAGGATCCGGGGTAAAATATCCGGGTTAAATGTTTTCCGGAAAAAAAAGAAACCTCTCCCGGAACAGGTTCCTGAAGGAGAGGTGAATGATATTACCGGGATAGAAGAAAAAATTTAATCACAGGAAGCCGGTGGCGGGCAGATACCGCCGAAACTGAAATAGAGATCTTCGCCGGCCGGCAACCCGGGAGTTTGTGCATCAAGCAACACCAACCCGGCGCCGAGTAAACTTAACATGAGCGGGTTGTTGTTTATATTGATTTTTGCTCCCAATGCCCCAGCAAAAGCTTTCCGGGGAACTTTAAATACCAGCATCTGGCTTCCTTTTAATTCATCCAGGGATGCCCCGGGATTGAAAAATTTGAAATGATC
>CAZQGZ010000005.1:5080-40857 GCA_964592935.1 uncultured Chitinophaga sp.
GTTTGTCTCATAACTAAATGTTTTGGTTGAATAATAGTCGAACAATTTAAGACATATTTCGGCCATTTGCAAAAAACCATTCCGGAAAGATAGCGGTCAATTTTGCCACGTAGGCTCACAAAGTAAATAAACCACGAAGGTCCAAAGACATTTCTTCGTGGACTTTGTGGTAAATTATTTTTCATGTTTGAACACCACCTCCGGAAACCTGTTTTTAAGGACTTGCATTATAGAAAAAAACCTCATGATATTTTCCCGGCTTATATCTTAATTAACAATTTTCAGATAACTGTCCGTTTATTTTTGTAATACATCGTATTTTCAGTTCTGCTTATTTTTTATGGCATCCCGCAAACAGAAAAAACAGGTCCGGAAAATTATTTATGCTGTAATAGCAGTAGCCATACTTTCTGTTGCCGGGATCATGATCTGGAAATGGAAGCATTACCGGGAAATAAAATTTACCCGATACCCGGAATTCGGCATTGTAATTCCTGAAAGCTATTCCATACATGGTATCGACGTTTCCAAATACCAGGAGATGGTTGCCTGGGAGGAAGTGAAAGCGATGAAAGTAAAAGAGATTCAACTGGGTTTTGCCTTTATCAAAGCCACAGAAGGGATCGGCAACACAGATCCGCAATTCGGGAGGAACTGGAAAAAAGCAAAAGCAAGCGGTATGACCTGCGGAGCCTATCATTTTTTTGTCGGTTCAAAGGATGGAAGAATGCAGGCAGAAAATTTTATTGATAAGGTGGAACTGGAACCGGGGGATCTGCCGCCGGTACTCGATATTGAACAATTAAACGGATCGACCGCAGCAGAATTAAAAAAAGAAGCAATGGAATGGCTGGCCGTGGTGGAAAACCATTACGGGGTAAAACCCATTATTTACACCAACGTGGATTTTTATAACCGGAACCTCGGAAGCGAATTTGATTCTTATCCCTTATGGGTGGCTCATTATTACCAGCCCGTGGAACCCCGCATTAACCGTGGCTGGGTATTCTGGCAACACAGCGATGAAGGCCGGGTCAATGGAATTCTTTCCAAAGTAGACTTCAATGTATTCAACGGGGATTCGCTGGAGTTCAAAAATCTTTTGCTTCGTTAAACAATTGTCCGACAAACTTCTGAAATGGCGTAACTTGTTTATCTCAAATTCAGCTCATGCCTCCCAATTGGGATCCGGACGTAAAAAAATTTCTTTTCAGGGTGCTGAACTCGGTCAGCCTTGTTCTGTTGTGGATGATGGCCTGCGCCACTGCGGGAATTTATTATAAACTGGGATACCGTAATGGCAAACCCATGGTCTATGTAATTCTTTTTTATGCAGGAATGACCGTGACGCTCTTGTTGCTGGTGAGCTATTTATATAAAACCTGGAAAAAGAAGAAGGAGGATTAAATCAAATAAACAACCAGTTTGTTTTTACTTTCAATTATTTTTAGTATCGAGTATCACCGGCGCATTCCCCTTGCCCATAATGATCACTTTAGCGTTATCAGATTTTGCCAGTTCCAGGTAGGCCTTGATCTGTTCATATTGTAATTGCTGATCGGTGAGCCCGATATTGATGATGCGCTGGTAATCGGCAATACCCTGAGCCTCCACTCTTTTCCGTTCCGCTTCCTGTTTTTCTTTCAATAACACAAACTGCATCTTCTGCGCATCCTGTTCTGCATTGATCTTTTGTTCGATCGTTTCTCTTACCGACTGCGGCAGGGTGATATTCCTGACCAGCAATTGTTCCAGCACCAGTCCCCTTTTTTTGAAATCATCCTCAATGCTTTTAAAAATGCGTTGCTGGAATTCATCTCTTTTATTGGAATATAAAGAGATGGCTTCGTAATAAACCGAATTATCGCGGATCTTGGTCCTGGTCAAAGGGCGAACGATCTTATCCGTATAATCAACTCCCGTTTCCCGGATCAGGCGCGGGGCTTCCGAGGGAAGAAGTTTGTATAAGACGGTAAGATCTATGGTGACCTCTAATCCATCTGAAGTCAAAACACGAATAGCATCATCCCCGGTCTTGGTTCCTTCATCGTGTATGCCGCTCATGGTATAATTCTGGGTTTTGATATCCAGTCTTTGCACATCTACCAGGGGGTTGATAAAGTGCAGGCCGCTTCGCAGCACATCTTCCTGCACTTTTCCGAATAAGGACTTGACGCCAATTTCACCCGGGTTGATCTGTATAATACATTTTGTCAGCACACCGGCCAGCATGATAAACAGGGAAATGAGCCGGATCGTTTTTGCAAAGCGGCCAAATTGCGGATTTCTTTGCAGGGCATAGCCGGCAATTAAAACCAGGATGCCGATAATAATAAGGATCATAAAATTTTATTTTATAAGTGTTAACTGCTATGATCGGAAATAATAAACCAACGACCGGATATTTTACGGAACAACAAAGTAAAATGACCGCCGATATCCCCGACGGAACGTTGCAGGTGCCATTTTCCTGTTACATGATAATATTCACCGGACAATTTTTTAACCTGCACCAGGATGAAATCAAGTTTACCCATTGAAGCGGTATCCGGGTAATTCTTTTTGTAATTCTCCAGGGTATTCTTCCAGCCATACGTGACACCGCTTTTACCGATAAACATCAGGGAATCATTTTCCCAATATCCCTTCATAAAGCCATCAATATCGCCCCGGTTCCAGGCCGCGGTTTGTTCGTCTAATATTTTTCGGATGGAAGATTCGTCTTTTGTTTGAGCAGATATCGCTGATGTAAACAGGATAAAAAATGCAAAAAACATCTTTCGCATGAAACAACTTTTATACAAGGTAATTCAAAAAACCGCAAAGTAGATTTTTAACTATTCAAAAGAAATAATTGCCGGATGGTTGGATTGTTTGATTGTTTTGTCAATCCAACCATCAAACCATGTAGCAATCAAACAATCCGGCCATTGCAAATTTTGAGCGTTTATTAATGATTACAATCATCCGCATGTGCGTGATTATGCACCCTGCAATTCCGGTAATTCAGCAGATGGGCCGATACGATCAGGGTGACGGCCGGGATCAGCAACCAGGTTTCATAATGAACAAAGAATTGTTTAACAACCAGGAAAATAAACCCGGAAGAAAATATAACCAGGGGCAACAAACTATGATGGTGTTTTTTATAACCATGATACAGGGAATAAGACCCTATGCACAATGCAAGTACGATCATGCCGGCTTCAAATGCTGTATTATGTATGATATTGATGCCAAATAAAGGCAGGCTGCTCAGAAACAGGGGCAGCAATGCGCAATGAATGGCACAGGCCAGCGAAGCAGTGATCCCGAGGGCATCCCAGTTTATCCTGAATTTCATAAAGTAAACAAAGATATAAAAAAGCAACATGGTTGCAAAAGATTTATCCCGGCCGGAACTTAACTTTGCAGGTATATGAATAACGATCCAAAAAAGGGGACTTTCCTGAAAGGAGACTTTGTGCTGAATGTATTCGGTAATAAATGGGTTATTTCAAAAAAGACACTTTTTTACACCAGTTTCTTTATTGTACTGGCGGTCGGGTTCTACCTGGCATTGATCGCTTTTAATCCGCAGATCGCAAAAAAGAATGTGCCCCCGATCAGTTTTGTGCGCCCCTTTTCTTTTTGGGACCAGGATGGAAAAAAGTTCACCGAAAAAGAGGTGGCAGGTAAAGTTTTTGTGGCGGAATATTTTTTCACCACCTGCAAAGGCATTTGCCCGAAAATGAATAATAACATGAAGCTGGTATATGAAAAGTTTAAAAATGAAAATGATTTTCTCATTCTTTCCCATACCTGCGATCCCGAAAAGGACTCGGTAGCTACCATGAAGAAATATGCTGATTCGATGGGCGTGGATACCCGTCACTGGATATTCCTGACGGGCCGCAAAGACAGCCTCTATACAACGGCCAGGATCAGTTATACCATCGATGATCCCGCCAATAACCTGAAAAGTATCGATGATGATTTTTTACATACACAGTTCTGGGCATTGGTGGACAGGAACGGTGATGTACGGAAAATTTACGACGGACTCAAAGGATCGGAAGTAAGACAACTGATCAAAGATGCTGAAAGATTACTGAAAGCGAAATAAACGGAAACGAAAATGACCAAACAGGAACATCATGAAATGACGACCAGGATTAACACGGTACTCAAACAAAATAACCTGAGCGTAACCGGTAGCCGGAAAAAAATTCTTCAGCTTTTCCTCGAACAACCCGGGGCGCTTGCCCATGGTGATATTGAAAAAAAAGCCGGGGAAAAATTTGACCGCGTCACCGTTTACCGCACCCTGCAGACCTTTGTGGATAAAGGAATCATTCATACGATTCCCACCGCCGATAATTCCATCCGCTACGCATTGTGTAAAGATGAATGTACAGAAGGTCACCATCATGATCATCACATCCATTTTGTTTGCAATAACTGCCGGAATACCTATTGCCTGGATGATGTGGTAACACCCGAGATCAAGCTACCTAAAGGTTATTCTGCAAAACATGCAGAAGTAGTGGTGGAAGGAGTATGCAGGAATTGTCAATAAAGATCATTGACTTGAATCTTGAGTCTTTTTAACCCATTAAAAGACTCAAGACACTAGACTCAATATTCAGGGAGAGTCATAAATAAAAAAGCCCCGGTGTAGAGACAGCGGGACTTATTGGTTAAGGCTCTGATTAGTAGCTTTTTTTTACTGCAATATGTTCTGCAGCAAATATGTTTAAGTGCATTTATTGGCACCTGTTATACTGGTTTTCAAAAATAGGAGGTGTTCCTGATATTTCCGCATTTTATTCATACCCCTTTCGCGGTATTTTTTTAAAGATTATCCAGCTCATTTTTTACAAAGAGCATCAGTTGGCTGATATAACCGGGCGAAAGATCAAATTCAAGCCCGGCAGCCCGGAATAATTCCGGCAGGGTCCTGGTACCTCCCAATGCCAGTGCATTCATATAGTTATTGACAGCTTTTTCCGGGTCCTTTTTGTATTGTTGCCATAGCCCGATAGCGCCCAATTGTGCAATACCATATTCTATATAATAAAAAGGCACTTCATACAAATGCAACTGGCGTTGCCATGCAAAACGGCGGTATTCATCCAATCCCGAAAAATCAATGACACGGGAAGAAAATTCCCCGAGGATCGCAAACCATTGATCGTTTCTTTCTTCTTCGGTATGACCGGGATTACTGTAGATCCAATGCTGGAATTTATCGATCGTGGCGATCCAGGGAAAGATGGTGATCACTCTTTCCAATTGCTGTTCTTTGGCTCTCCTGAGTTCTTCCGGATCATCAAAGAACACATGCCATTTATCCATGCTGAACAATTCCATGGCCATGCTCGCCACTTCGGCAATTTCCGTCGGGTATTCTTTAAATCCATTCAGTTCCAGCCGATGTGCCAGGAATGAATGAACGGCATGCCCTCCTTCATGTACCATTGTGGTAACATCATCCAGTTGCCCCGCTGCATTCATAAAAATGAAGGGAGCACCGCTTTCAGCCAACGGGCAGTTATAACCACCCGGTGCTTTTCCTTTTCGGCTTTCCAGGTCAAGATGACCCATCGATTTCATTTTACGCAAACAATCACCAAAGAAAGACCTTCCATCGGATCCTTTCTGCATTTCATCAAAGCAGGCAATTGTTTTTTCTGCCAGTTCTTTGCCGGTTGTAAAAGGATGCAGGGGTTTTATTCCAGCCGGTTCTGCTTCCGTATCCCATGGACGCAATGCATCCAACCCTAATTTTTTCTTTTTGTTTTCATATACCTGGTCAACCAACGGCAATACATGAAGCTTGACCGCTTCATGAAACCGGAAACAATCTTCTTTCCTGTAATCAAAACGGCCTAATTCAATAAACCGGAAATCCGTATATGTTTCAAAGCCCGCATTAAGGGCAACCTGGTTTCTTTTTGCAAGCAGGGAACTAAACAACCCGTTCAGTTCTTTTTTATCCTGCAATCTTCTTTCACTTATTTTACGATACACTTCTTCCCGCAGGCTACGGTCAGGGTCTTCCAGGAATTTAGCGGCCTGTTGTAATGTATATTCCTGCCCCTTTACCATCACGGTCATTTTGCCTGCAATAACCCCGAACTGCTGTTGCATGACATTCAATTCGGCCTGTATGGGAATATTCTCTTCCCGGAAAAGTTCGATGTTCTTTTTTACGTTTCGCAGGTAGGTGAAATATTTCCCGGGATCAAGATCCTTTGTGAACGGGCAGGCCATTAATTTTTTGTTCAGTTTATCGGACCAGGCCTGGATCTCCGGCTGGATCTTCATCATGAAAAAAGTAAATGCTTTCTCCAGTTCCTTGTTTTCCGTATCACAGGTCATTTTGATCTGCCGCCAGCAGGCATCTTCACTGATCACAGCTTCCAGCTCACTGGCGTCTTTCATCCATTGTTCCAGTTCCTGAACAGAAGACAGAACCCGTTCATCCAGTTCCTTAAAAAAAGGCTCCAGTGTCTCCCAATTGGTAACGGTAAATGATACAGGAAGAAAATGTCTTGGCAATTTTTGTATATCGGCACTATAAGTCATAATGTGAAAATGTGGAAGTGTGGGAATGTGATGAATGTGGAAATAGGTGAACGCGCATTTTCACATTCCCACATTGTTCACATGCTCACATTTATTCAGCCTTCTTTTTGCGGGTTGTTTTCTTTTCCGGGGTTACTTCGGCCACCGGCTCTGGTTGAGGGACCTCTTCAGCCGGTGTTTCTTCTTCGGGTACTTCAGGTAATTTGATCTCAACATTATTTTTTTTCAGCACATCAAACCATTTCACCATTTTTTTCATATCACTGGCATAAACCCTTTCAAAGTCCATGTCAGGATATACTTTTTGAAAATATTTTTTTACGGCACCGGCATCTCTCTCATCGGGCAGTTGACCGCCATCTTTTTCCATGGCTTTAAAAAGTTCAACCAGGTTCACATTATCGCGGACCGTATAGATCTCGATACTTTCCAGGTGTGAGAAATTATGGATCCGGCTGGATACAAAGCGGGTGCTTTTATCCTCCAGCGAGCGAACAATGGCGCCGTCTGTTTTACTGTTGATCAGTTCAAATAATCCCGGGAGGCCGCTTACGGCAACTAGTTTTGTGTATTCCATTTTGGTTATTACAAATTATGGATGTGCAAGATACTCCAGTTCCGGCAAACAGGCATAACCAAAAAATATATCCCGGCTTGCGAACGTTTTTATTGTTTTCGGCGTCCTACTAAATGATTCCCCGTTTTTCATCAAAAAATACAATAATGAAAAGAATTTCTTTCGTGCTGATGGCATCATGTGCCCTGGCAGTCACTGCCCCGGCACAACCCGGTGGTGGATTTACCCGCCTTACTCCGGAAGAAAGAGCGGCAAGGATCCACAATAAACTCGACAGCGCCTTCAAACTGGATCAGGCCAACCTGGCCAAACTGGACACGGTCCTTACTGCTTTATACAAAGCCCAGGATGCCAAAAGACAGGAGTTAATGGCCACGGGAATGCCCGACCGGGAAACCTTTATGGCGGAAATGAAAAAATTTTCTGATGCACAGGATGAAATTCTGAAAGCCGTTTTAACCAAAGAACAGTTTGATATCTGGAAAGAACAAATTCAACCTTCCATGCGTCCGCAAAGACCTCCCGGTGGCGGCGGGTTTGGTGGTGGAAATAATTAATGAACCTTAATTCAGCGAATTTGTCCCCTGCAATTGCAGGGGATTTTTTTGTTTAAAGTTAAATTTTTCCATCATTCTTTGTAAATTCAATGCTGGTTAAATGGCCCGCTCTGTTAAAAAGAAATTACAAGCGCAGTTTTACCTTTACTCCTTGCACGATTTAATAGTTCACCAATGGAGTGAGCCATGTGATGACCTGGGCAAGAACCTGAATACGGGATGATCAATGAGACCGATTGTTTTTTCCATATTTCTTTTACTGATGCTTGCGGGCAATTGCTTTGCCCTGTATAAACTGTTTTCTGACAAACAGGAATTTTTTACAAAATCCCCGGCGCTTACCGAAACCGGTTTTGTGGTTTTAAGAATAATCCCTTTCCTGAATATCATTTCGCTGGCAGGCCTGTGGTTTTTCCAGGCCTGGGCGGTTTACCTGGCCACGGCCTGTGGTATCGCCGTGATCGCCCTGGATATATTTTTCGGGATATATTATCATCTGTATGCGGCCGTTCCTTCCACGCTGATCCTTCTGTTTTTCATCATAAAGTATTGGAATCAGTTTAAATGAGCCAATGAACTGATGGGCGGTAAGTCTGTTTTCATTATTTTACTGAACTTTAGTACATTCAAAAATTCTTTTTTAAATTATTTTCCTGACAAAGGATCAACCGAAACCAACATTAAAATAAAACTTAATTATGAGATCACTCCTTTTACTAATTGCAACTGCTGTAATTACACAAACTTCAATGGCCCAGATGGACCTGCCGCCCAGCGGGGGAAACGCGAGGGCAACGGTAACAGAAGAAGTGGGCATCACCAGTATTACAATTAAATATTCAAGGCCCGATGTGAATAAGCGGGAAGGGAAGATCTGGGGAGACCTGATCCCCTATGGTTTTTCCTCACCAAGCCTGGTGACCAATAAAAATGAAATGCCGTGGCGGGCCGGCGCCAATGAAAACACCATCATCAGTTTTGAACACGATGTGAAAGTGCAGGGTAAAAATATTAAAGCAGGTACTTACGGTTTATCGATGGCAGTATGGCCCGACAGTGTGCTGCTCATTTTTTCAAATCAGTCCGGGTCATGGGGCAGTTTTTATTATGATCCCAAAAATGATGCCCTTCGTGTGTCAACAAAACCCGTTGCATTGGACAAAAGTGTGGAGTACCTGAAATATGAATTTATTGAGCAAAAAGAAAATTACTGTGTGATTGCCCTGCAATGGGAAAAATTATCCATTCCTTTCCGGGTGGATGTGGATGTGGACAACATTGTTATTGCCAAACTGAGAGACGATGTAACCGGGCAAAAAGGATTTAACCAGTTGAACCTGGTTGCTGCCGCCAATTACTGCCTCAATAAAAATATTAATCTTGAAGAGGCGCTGGCATGGGCACAGCGGGCAGCCGGGCTGAAAAGTTTTGGAACGCTGAATACGCTGGGAACGGCTTATACCAAAAATAATAAACTGCCCCAGGCCGATTCAGTCATGAACGAAGCTTTGCTCTATGCCAGTCCCAATCAATACCTGGGATATGGCCGCTCATTGATCACGGCAAGAAGAATGGAAAGGGCCTTTGATATATTCAACATGAACCAGAAAAAAAACGGGGAAGTGTATGCTGTGAATGCCGGCTTTATGTCCTACTATTCAGCTACCGGTAATTTTGAAAAAGCCATGACGTATGCAAATATGGCCATGACAGCGGCGCCCAATGATGCCACGAAGAAAACGATAGAAGGATATTTATTAAAGCTGAAAGAAAAAAAAGATATCAATCAGTAACCATAGCGGAACTTAAGACTAATAAGTAATGCACGTTAAAAATTAAACTAACCTATATGCAAAACGCAATCAGTTGGTTTGAAATCGGAACAACCGATCTCGGCAGGGCAACGAAATTTTATGAGGCCATTTTTGGAATCAAACTCAACCCGATGGATCTTCCTAATATCAAAATGCGGATGTTCCCGCTGGATGATATGATGACACAGGTAGGCGGTGCCCTGGTTGACAGCGGCGGGTTTCATAAACCATCCGGAACAGACGGCCCGTTGATCTACCTGAACGGGAACCCGGATGTGCAGCATATTCTTGACAAAGTAGAAGCAGCAGGGGGAAAAATAATGGTTCCCAAAACGGAGATCAGCCCTGAATATGGATTCATGGCCGTAATCATTGACACCGAGGGGAACCGGATCGGTTTACATTCAGTGCCGGTAAATTAATATGAAAATTTCATTTCAGCCATTGACCACCAAAAACTGGAAGGACTTTGAACTTTTGTTTGGTCCCAGGGGGGCCTGTGGCGGTTGCTGGTGCATGACCTGGCGACTGAAGTCTGCAGATTATGAAAAGATGAAAGGAGAAAAGAATAAAAAAGCCATGAAAGAACTGGTAAAAAAATCTTCTCCGGGAATTTTGGCTTATGTTGATCAAAAACCCGCCGGATGGTGTGCCGTTGCACCGAGGAAAGAATATGTTCGCCTGGAAACTTCAAGAGTGCTGATGCCGGTTGACGATAAACCGGTATGGAGTGTGAGTTGTTTTTTTATTGCCGGTGAATTCCGCAACAAAGGATTATCGGCAAAGCTTTTGAAAGCGGCAGTTCATTTTGCTTTTTCCAAAGGCGCCACCATTGTAGAAGGATATCCCGTGGAGCCTAAGAATAAAAAAATGCCGGTTGTTTTTGCATGGACCGGTTTTTCTTCTGTGTATTTAAAAACCGGGTTTACTGAAGTGGCCCGCAGAAGCGAAACCAGGCCGGTTATGAGAATAATAAAAAAAAGGAATGAAAAAAATCCGGCATTTTAATTACTCAACAGTTAATTAAACAGCATATGCCATACAACGAAAAATTGGCAGACATGACAAGAGAACTGATTGCTCAAACCCATAAAAAGGTGGAAGAAAAACCCATGTTTGGCGGGCTCTGTTTTATGGTGAATGATAAAATGGCGTTGGGTGTGGAGAAAGACCGGTTGATGGTACGCTTAAACCCTGGCATTTATGATGAGGTAATGGAAATGGATGGCTGCAAACCGATGGACTTTTCAGGTAAAGTGATGAAAGGGTTTGTGTTTGTGGATGCAGAGGTACTTACCACAAAAAAGAAACTGGATTACTGGGTACAACTGGCGTTGGAATATAATAAAATTGCGAAAGCCAGTAAGAAGCCTGCCCGTCCTGCAGGCAGGAAGAAAGCAACAACGAAAAAATAATCACCATGGCTGAACTGGAAATAAAAACAGGAATACAGGTGTTAAAGCCAATCAGAGAAGTTTTTGAAGCCATTGCTGATCCGGGTAAAATGAAAAATTACTTTATCAGCCAAAGCAGCGGTTACATGAAAGAGGGAGAAACTCTGATCTGGAAGTTTCCTGAAATGGATATGGAATTCCCGGTGAGGATCGGTAAAATCATTAAGGATAGGTATATAACTTATCACTGGAAGGATCTGGCTGATGATACCGAAACATTGGTTGAAATAAATTTAACGGAAACAGAACCAGGCGCCACATGGATCCGTGTTACAGAAAAAAGCAGGCCCCCTGATGAATCCGGTGTTGAATGGTTAAAAAGAAATACGGAAGGATGGGCCAATTTCCTGGCCTGTTTAAAAGCCTGGTTGGAATACGGGATCAATCTCAGGAAAGGGGCTTTCACCCTTTCGCAAATGACTGAAAAAGAAAACTAAAATCATATGCAATCCAAAGCGACAACCGTTGAAGCGTATATCGCCGAATTGCCGGAAGACAGAAAAAAAGCAATTATCCAATTAAGAAAGATCATTAAAAAAAATCTTCCAAAAGGCTTTCAGGAAGGAATGGGTTACGGGAATATCGGCTACTCCGTGCCCCACAGCAAGTACCCGGCCGGCTATCATTGTGATCCTAAACTTCCATTACCTTTTATGGGAGTGGCTTCGCAGAAAAACAGCATTAATATTTATCACATGGGGATTTATGCCAACCCGAAATTGCTGAAATGGTTCACCGATGAACATGCAAAGGTTTCTGCCAAAAAACTGGACATGGGTAAAAGCTGTATCCGCTATAAAAACCCGGATGATATCCCCTACAAGCTGATCGGTGAACTGGTTTCAAAAATTTCTGCTGATGAATGGATCGCCATGTATGAAAATGCATTTAGAAATTCCCGAAAGAAAAAATAAAATCAACGCTAAAATTTATTTATGAAAACAATTCTTCTTTTTTTGAGCTTTATGTTTACGGCCCCGTCTTTTGCACAGGACACGGTTAAAGTGAAAATGAAAGAATGGCTCGGGGTGCTTACGCTGACAGAAAAATACCAGGATGAAAAGAACTGGACAAAGGATGACCAGGCTGTTGTTGGACGCCATTTTCAGCGTTTGGTGCAAAAGAAAAATGAAGGGGTGGTTGTACTGGCCGGAAGAACCGACCTGCCAACCAACAGCGCCGATATGATGGGTCTTGTGATCTTTTATGCGAAAGATGAAAAAGAAGCCCTTGATTTTATGATGAACGATCCTGCGGTAGAAAATAAGATCATGCGTGCCAAAGTACTTCCATATGGGATAGCTATTAATAAATGTAATTAAACTGAAATTATTGTATGGGAACAGCATCCATTGACAAAGCCTACGCCACCCAGATAGCCAATATTGAAAAAGCAACCGGGAAAAAAATTACCTACTGGTATGATATGGTAAACAAATCCGGTTTTTCGAAACATGGCGAATTAGTAAAATTTTTAAAAGAAAAACACGGTTTCACCCATGGCAATGCCAATACGGTTGTTCATTTTGCCAAACAATCTCATGCCGCCGCTGCGGAGAATGATACCGACTGGATTGCCGAACAATACAAAGGAAAGGAAAACCTGAGACCCTGGTATGATAAGATCATGGCGGAGATCAATAAATTCGGAAAGGATGTGGAACAGGCACCCAAGAAAGCCTATATGAGTTTAAGAAGAAAGAAACAGTTTGCGATAATTCAACCCTCCACCAAAGAAAGACTTGATGTGGGTCTCAATATAAAAGGGGTGGCTCCTTCCGGTATTACAGAAGAAGGCAGTAAATGGAATGCCATGTGCACGCACCGGATCAAAATTGTTGAGGAGAAGGCCATTAATAAAGATTTATTCAACTGGATAAAAAAAGCATATGACCAGGCCGGATAAAATTTTCTGAAGTTCTCTTCATATTCTTTTTAAAAATTGCTGTAAGCTTTGTAATCACATAAATTTTTCTTTGATACTTCGTTCGGCAGCGCTTTTCTGTTTGCTCTTCAGCTAAACTATACAGCACAAAACAGAAACGGGGCATCTGAACTATATTTTACGGAATTAAAAGCTGCGGAAGCCTGTTTCCGGCCTAACCAGGCTGGTGAAGAAAAAACGGGTGTTAAGCGAAACGGGGGGAGTGGTAACAATAAAAAACCTGCAGTCAGCCCTTAACAGAATTATTTTGCGGCCGGCAGAAATGGCAATAACAAGAAATATGAAAGCCATCGTTTATACAAAATATGGTTCACCAGAAGTGCTTCAATTAAAAGAAGTGAAAATACCGGCGCCAAAGGAACATGAAGTGCTGATCAAAGTTGTTGCATCATCAGTTAACGAATGGGATTGGGGTTTAATCGGCGGCAAAGGACTGCTGACAAGATTGCTGGGAGGATTGTTCCGACCCAAAAACAAAATTCTTGGCGCTGATATTGCCGGAATTATAGAAGCAGTTGGCAGCAACATCAAAAAATTCAAACCCGGTGATGAAGTATTTGGGGATATTGCCGGTGCCGGCTTTGGCGCTTTTGCTGAATATGTATGTGCACCAGAAAAAATGCTGGCTTTAAAATCTTTAAAGATGAGTTTTGAACAGGCGGCTGCTTTACCACAAGCAGGTTTGCTTGCTATGCAGGGTCTTCGATATAAAAAACCATTACAGGCCGGGCAGCATTTATTGATCAATGGAGCCGGGGGTGGTGTGGGGCCTATTGCTTTGCAATATGCCAAATCCATTGGTGCCACGGTAACCTGTGTTGATAAAGAAGAAAAATTTGACATGCTTCTGTCTTACGGAGCAGATGAATTGATTGATTACAGGAAAACAGATTATACAAAAACAGGGAATCAGTACGATTATATACTGGATGTAACAGCCCGCCGCTCTGTCAGTGATTACAAAAGGGCTTTAAAACCAACAGGCGTCTTTGCCATGATTGGCGGTTCCATGGGTTGGCTACTAGTTCAGATGATGCTGATTCAGCCCCTGTTTTCAAACTTCAGGAAGAAAAAACTCGGTATCATGGGATACCGGGTCAGCCCGGAAGGCCTGGCAGAATTATCCCGGCTTTTTGAAGAAGGAAAAATTTCCCCTTTCATAGACAAGTGTTTTCCATTAGAGAGAACTGCCGATGCTTTCCGCTATTATGAGCAGGGAAATTTTAAAGGGAAAATTGTTATTGCCATAAATGGGAATGCCGGCAATTAGTCTTTCATCAGCAATACCCTGCCGCTTGTCAAAAATAACTTCTTATCTGCCGGCAACCAGTTATCTTGTTGTTCAATCAATTTTATACGTATGAAAAAATTATTTGGCGTATGCCTTCTGAGTTTTTACTTACTAGCCGGCCATTCCCAGCAACCTGTTCTCGTATCCCCGCAATGGCTGAATGAGAATATTAAAGACCCTGCCCTGGTAGTTCTGTACACCGGGTTTGTTATCAGGGCCGATTATGACAGAGAGCATATTGAGGGCTCGCGATTTCTCTGGCCCGACTGGCTGGCATATGATAAACCAGAGGGCAGCATGTATGCACCGGATACAAAAGCGGCGACAAAAGTATTGCAGGACCTGGGGATCAATAAAAATTCAAAAATTGTGATTTGTCACCGCGGCGGTGATGTAACGATTGCTGCAAGAATGTTTATGACGCTGGAGCATTTCGGATTGAAGGGTCGGGTTTCTTTCTTAAGTGGTGGCATTGAAGCATGGAAAAAAGCGGGATACCCGGTTACTAGTCAACCGGCAGTTTATAAAAAAGGAAATTTTATTGCAACTGAAAATGGATTACTGGTGGATAGAAGCTATGTGCAAAACGCTTTGCAAACAAAGTCTTCAGAGGTAGTAGATGCAAGATTGAAACGCTGGTATGACGGCGACCCAACCGGCAACCCGAGGGACGGCCATATATCCGGCGCAAAAAATATTCCTTACCCTGATATGATTGATTCCACCAACAGCATCAAACCGGCTTTTGTTTTAGAAAAGAATTTTACAAGTGTGGTGCCGGATAAAAATAAAGAGGTGGTCGTGTATTGTTTTATCGGACAAACAGCCTGTGTGGATTATTTAGTCGGGCGAAGTCTTGGCTATCCGATGAAAGTATATGATGGCAGCATGCAGGAATGGAGCCGGGATGAAAAGCTACCTATGGAGAAGACGAAAAAAGAGTAAGCATGTATAAACGCAAAAGCCCGGAAAAAATATCCGGGCTTTTGTTTGGTGGTTTTTATTTCTTACGGGTGTATTTAATATTCATCGTTTTAAACTCCTTACCGTCGGGAGTCATCACAAACATTTCCATTTCCTGGGTGTTGTCATCAACGATTTTAAACGTTTCCCGTACATCTGTATCCATTTTTGTTCCGGGATCCACCATTTTTCCTTTCAGGTTGATGGTTTTGGTAGCTTCATCCCAGGGGCCTTTCATGATCATGATGCCGCTGCCCATATTATCAATCCATGTACTAATAAACTCTTTCCGGTGATTATCATAGGCAACCATGCTCTTTCCGTTAAATGGCATGCCCATCATATTACCCGTATGATTACTTTCCTGGTAAAGACCATTCATGATCATTTTGTTTACTGCTGTGGAAGTACTTTTTTGTTCCGGGGCGCCGGGATACATCCACATGGTCACTTCTCCATTCCATTCCCCGTCCGATTTTGCCAGCATTTTGTGCATATCTCCCGGCGTCATGTACTCCTGCCAGTTTTTCATCATGGTTGCCGAGTCGGGCATAGTGGGTGTTTCATTCTTCTTGTTTTCTGTTGTTTCCGTTTTACTGGTTTTGTCTTCTTCCTTTTTTTTGTCATTGTTGCAGGCAAACAATAAAAGTGTTGCAGCGCAGATCGTTAAGGTTAATTGTTTCATATAATTTTTTTTGAGGTGAAAAACTACAACATTGCGAGGAATAAGTTTGAAAATTCCTGTCAAAAATATTTTTTTACAGGATAAGCGGTGTTTCAGATTCCGTTTCAGTTGATTTTCATGATCATAGAAATGCGTATGATTTTCTCTTTTAGAGAATAATTTATTAGCATCCGGCTTTTATTTCCCGGTTTATCAAATAACAACCGAAAAGCTTCTGTTTATCTTACCCGGGTCAGTTTTATTTCCATGGATTTATATTCTTTACCGTCCTTCACACCATATTGCTCCATGACCTGGTTATTTTCATCAATAAATTTCAGGACCTCCCTGATATCGGTCATATTTCCTGTCATGGGGTCTGTCATTTTTCCTTTCATCTCGATGGATTTGTTGGCCTCATTCCAGGAACCTTCCATATAAACAATCCCCGTTCCCATATTGTCAATCCAGGTTGAAAAAACAATTTTCCTGGCATTGTCCCAGCCGGTTATGCTACGGCCTTCAAAAGGCATACCGTTAAATTCACCGCTATGAACGGATTCCTGGTAACGGCCCCCCAGGATCATTTTATTAAAACCGGTTGTATGCATACTTTGTGCCGGGGCATTGGGGTCCATCCACATGAGTATGTCTTCACTCCATTCACCATCCGACAGGGCCATCATTTTATGTACATCGGACGGAGTCATGTATTCCATCCATTTTTTCATTTCTTCCGGGCTTTGGGCCTTGCCAACCATGAAGAATGAAGCTAGTAAAATACTGCTGATCAGTAAGGTTATTTGTTTCATATAATTTTTTTAGAGAAGAAAGCTACAACTTTATAGAGAATAAATTCAGCCGGATACGGAATAAAATTTTTGAGCTTTTCCCATTTTATTACTGCTGAGCCAGTTTGATCCGCATAACCGTTGCAATACTTAAAGCCCTCTCTTTGGCAATAAAAGCTTTTTCCCCTTCAAACAATTCATTCACCGATTCATTAAAATACCTGAGCCAGGTTTCAAAATGCTGTGGCAGCAGCGGGGATTTGTGATGAAGGGCTATATGCGGCTGCATGGCGTTTTTATGATAGGTATCGGATTGAAATAAAACGGAGTCCCAGAAATCTACAAGGACCGGAAGATGATGATCAAGATCGATCTGGGCTATATCCGTAAAAAGATAACTGATCGAGTCATCGGCGAGCAATTTTTCATAAAACAGGCTAACCCATTCAAGCAGATCTTGCCTTGAAGAAATATCTTTTTTCATTAATGTGCCTCTAACCAGTTTTTGCCTTCCCCGCATTCGGCAGTTACGGGAACGCCATTCGGTAACTTCATAGCCGATTGCATACATTCAACAATCAGGGGCTTCAGCTCTTTCGCCTCTGATTTCAACGCATCAAAGACCAGTTCATCATGCACCTGCAATAGCATTTTACTTTGCATTTTTTCTCTGATCATGGCTGTATGCACTTTCTGCATCGCCAGTTTGATCATATCGGCAGCCGTTCCCTGGATAGGTGAATTGATCGCATTTCGTTCGGCGAAACCACGAACGGTGAAATTGGCCGAGTTGATGTCACGCAACCACCTTTTCCTGCCCATTAAAGTTTGGACATAACCATGCTCTCTTGCAAAGTTGATGGTGTCGTCCATATATTTCTGGATGCCGGGAAATTGTTTCTTATAATTGTCAATGATCTCTTTGGCTTCCGTTCTTGAAATGCCCAGGTTGTCGGCAAGACCAAATGCACCCTGCCCGTAAATGATTCCAAAGTTTACACTCTTGGCTTTATAGCGCATTTCTTTTGTCACATCTTTTTCTGCCACATTGTAAACACGGGAAGCTGTAGCTGTATGTATATCTGTACCATCTTTAAATGCCTTACACATGTTTTTATCACCACTGATGGAGGCTACAATTCTTAATTCTATCTGGGAATAATCTGCAGAAAGCAAGACATGTTTATGATCTCTCGGAATAAATGCTTTTCTTATTTCTTTTCCCCGGTCCGTTCTCACCGGAATATTCTGCAGGTTGGGGTTATTGCTTTGCAAACGACCGGTTACAGCTACCGCCTGACCGTAGGAAGTATGAACCCTTCCTGTTTTCCGGTTGATCAATTCGGGCAGCGCATCCACGTATGTAGATTTGAGTTTCGTTAATTCCCGGAACACAAGAATATCTTCAACGATCTGGTGACCTTTCGCCGCCAGCTTTAATAAAACATCTTCACCGGTCTGGTATTGACCGGTCTTGGTTTTTTTGGCAGAAGGATCCAGTTTGAGTTTGTCGAACAGAACTTCACCCAATTGTTTGGGCGATGCAAGATTGAAACGGACGCCGGCCTGTTTATACACGCTTTCTTCCGCTTTTTTTGCATCTTTTTCCAGCTCCCTGGAATAATCTTTTAAGAAATCAACATCCACTTTTATTCCTTCGTATTCCATATCCACCAGCACTTTCACGAGGGGGCTTTCCACTTCCCGGAAAACCTTTTCTACTTCTTTCTTTTTTAACAGGGGCGTAAAAACATTTTTTAACTGCAGGGTGATATCTGCATCCTCCCCCGCATATTCTTTTATTTTTTCAATTTCCACATCGCGCATGGTGCCTTGTGTTTTCCCCTTTTTGCCGATCAGTTCCTCGATATGAACCGGTTCATATCCAAGATATTTTTCGCTCAGCAGGTCCATGCTTCTTTTACCATCCGGCTCAATGACGTAATGCGCCAGCATGGTATCGAATAAATTTCCTTTCAGTTCAACCCCGTACCATTTCAGCACCAGCAGGTCGTACTTGGTGTTTTGCCCGATCCATAATTTCTTTTTATCCGAAAACAATGTTTCAAAAAATGCCAGGATCTCTTTTGTTCTTTTTTGATCGGCCGGGCAGGGAACATACCAGGCCTCACCGGGATTTACCGAAAAACTCAACCCCACCAGTTCTGCATCATTGGCATCAATGCCGGTGGTTTCTGTATCAAAACATATTTCATCATGCTTCTTTAATTCAGCAACTAATTTTTTTATGGCCGCATCTCCTTCAACAGCTTCATAATTGTGAGAAGTGTTATTGATATTTTTGTCAGCTCTTAAATTATCAGCAGCTTCTTCCTCTTCGGATTCTGATTTCTGACCTCCGGTCTCGGGCATCGGGCTCTCAATGATGTTTCCAAAAAGATCCGTCTGCACTCCCTGCGGGATTTCTTTTTCAATCACGCTTTTGGACGAAGATGCCACAGAAAAATCATCACCCAGCAGTCGCTTGCCCAGGGTTCTGAATTCAAGTTCCGCAAACACTTCTTTAAGTTTTTCTTTGTCCCAATCTTTAAGCCTAAAATTTTCTTCATGAAATTCCACCGGTGCATTGGTGATGATGGTGGCTAATTTCTTGGAAAGTATGGCCGACTCTTTCCCCTTTTTCACTTTCTCACCCATAGCTCCTTTGATATTTTCTGCATTGGCCAGCACATTCTCCAGCGTTCCGTATTCTGCCAGCAGTTTGGATGCCGTTTTTTCTCCCACCCCGGCGATGCCCGGAATATTATCCACGGAATCACCCATCAATCCCAGTATATCTATTACCTGGGAAACATCTTTGATGTTCCATTTGGAACAAACTTCTTCCGGGCCCATTATTTCCACATCACCACCCTGGTAACCCGGTTTATATATTTTTATTTTATCGGTTACCAGCTGGCCATAGTCCTTATCGGGCGTTACCATAAATACTTCGTAACCCGCTTTTGCGGCCTGTACACTCAGGGTGCCGATCACATCATCGGCTTCGTATCCATCCATTTCGATAACCGGGATATTAAATCCCTGGATGATCTTTTTAATATCCGGGAGAGAATCAAGAATATCCTCCGGTGCTTCCTGCCGGTTGGCCTTGTAATCTGCAAAATCAGTATGACGTTCGGTGGGCGCTGCAGTATCAAAACAAACAGCCATATGAGACGGCTTCTGTTTGTTGATCAGTTCCACCAAGGCATTGGTAAAACCAAACTGTGCATTGGTGTTTTTTCCTTTTGATGTTAGCCGCGGGTTTCGGATCAGCGCATAGTAGGCCCGGAATACCAGGGCCAGCGCATCAAGCAGGAATACTTTTTTTGCCATGCCACTAAGATAAAGAATTCAATTTGCAGCATGGCTTATTCCGGAAACTCAACAACCCCGGCTGAAACGCCGGGGTGCTGATTATGTTAACGCTGCTTTGCTCTTAATTGACCGAAAGCTTTAAAGCAACTGTGTTGCTTTCTATCGTTTTTGCCGGAGCCGTTTCCTGCAAGGTGGCAGTAGCTTCGTCGCTTTTCTTTTCTATAACCTGCCCGGGGTTGTCAACCAAAACAGTTCCGCTGAAAGCAGCATTTTGCTGTGTGCTCTGCGGGGTTCCTGCCACGGACAACCTGTCTTTGTGTATAAAATTCAGGTACAGGGCAAAGAACAGCAGGTTGAAAGCAAAGAAATTAGCGATTTTATGGAATCGTCTTTTCATGATGATTGGATTTTCGGTTTTATCAATAGGATCATCTGTGATTTCTGCATCTAAAGTAGAAAGGGTAACACAAACCGCAAATAAACGGGGGAAGCAATTTGGATAAATCAGGCAGAAATACCTGTGGGGGGCTCGTAAAACTACGAGCTTTTTCATTTTTTCATTTCTTTTAAATGTTTTTGCAAGATAAACATCTCGTCCCTCAGCCTCGCCGCTTCCATAAAATCCAGGTCCCTTGCTGCTTTCTCCATTTCCTTTTTGATCTTGTTGAGTGCTTTTTCCATTTGAGGAATGGTTTTGTATTCGGCCTGTTCTTCAGCGGCAACCGTTACCAGGTCCTCATCCGGGGCAATGGCATAAGGGTTGGCCGGGTCATAACCTTTAATATCCAACACGGAAGTTTGAGCAAATACTTCTTTGGTTGATTTGATGATGGTGGTTGGGGTAATACCATGTTCAATATTAAAGGCAATTTGTTTTTCCCGGCGGCGGTTGGTCTCATCAATGGTCTTTTGCATGCTCTCGGTCATTTTATCGGCATAAAAAATAACCAGACCATCCACATTTCTTGCTGCACGTCCGGCAGTTTGTGTCAGTGATTTTTCATTGCGGAGAAATCCTTCTTTGTCTGCATCCAGGATGGCAACCAGGGAAACTTCCGGGAGATCCAGTCCTTCCCGTAACAAGTTTACACCAACCAATACATCAATTTTTCCCAAACGCAGGTCCCGGAGTATTTCAATTCTGTCCAGGGTGTGTACCTCGCTGTGTATATATTTTGATTTGATATTGATCCGCTGCAGGTATTTATCCATTTCTTCGGCCATCCGTTTGGTCAATGTTGTTACCAGCACCCTGTCGCCTTTGGTTACCCGATTATCAATTTCATCCAGCAGGTCATCGATCTGGTTCACGCTCGGTCTTACTTCAATGGGTGGCTCCAGTAAACCGGTTGGTCTAACCACCTGTTCAACCACCACGCCGCCACATTTCTCCAGTTCATAAGTATCCGGAGTGGCCGAAACAAAAATGGTTTGATTGGTCAGCGATTCGAATTCATGAAAGTTCAAAGGCCGGTTATCCAATGCAGAAGGTAAACGGAAGCCATAATCAACAAGAATTAATTTACGGCTTCTGTCACCTCCGTACATACCGCTTACCTGCGGGATGGTCTGGTGACTTTCATCGATAATGGTGATATAATCTTTCGGAAAATAATCCAGCAAACAGAATGGCCTGGTGCCGGGTTTTCTCCGGTCAAAGAATCTCGAATAGTTTTCAATACCATTGCAATAACCCAATTCTCTTATCATTTCAAGGTCGTAGTTCACCCGTTCAGTTAATCGTTGCGCTTCAATATATTTTTTTTCTTTTTTAAAATATTCCGCCTGTGCCATCACTTCATCCTGTATCTCATAGATCACCTGCTGCAGGATATCTTTCGGGGCCACATAAAGATTGGCAGGAAAAATAGCCGCATTCTCCATCAGGCCGATCCGTTTCCCGGTCACCACATCCATGCTTTCTATTTCTTCGATCTCATCACCAAAGAAAGTAATGCGATAACCATAATCCACGTAAGGCAGATTAATATCAACCGTATCGCCTTTCACCCGGAAAGTGGCCCGGTTAAATTCCAGTGTGGTCCGGTTGTATAATGAATTGACCAGGGCATGCAAAAATCCCTGTCTCGAAATAGTCTGTCCTTTATGAATGCGGATGATCCCGTTCTCGTAATCGGTGGGATTGCCCATGCCGTAAATACAACTCACACTGGCCACTACGAGGATATCCCTTCTTCCGCTCAGCAAACTGGAGGTTGCCCTCAACCGAAGTTTGTCCAGTTCATCGTTGATGCTTAAATCCTTTTCGATATACACATCGCTTACAGGCATATAAGCTTCGGGTTGGTAATAATCATAGTATGAAACAAAATACTCCACCGCATTTTCCGGGAAGAACTGGCGGAACTCGCCGTACAATTGTGCGACAAGTGTTTTATTATGTGTCAATACCAATGTTGGCCGCTGCACATTTTGTATCACATTGGCGATGGTAAATGTCTTGCCGCTGCCGGTGACACCTAATAGTGTCTGGTATCTTTCTCCATTTTCTATTCCTTCCGTTAACTGGCGGATGGCATCCGGCTGATCACCGGCAGGAGGAAAAGGAGTATGTAAATGAAAGGGCATTTAATGATAACCTTCTTTGCTTTTAGTTGTTTCAAATCAGGTGTTGTACATTTTCATTGTGTAGCTGCAATTTACTGATTGTGCATGGATAACTCAGTAGTGGGTTAATTTGAATTCCCGCAGAATTGTGCAGGTATGAATACAGGCAGATATCGCCGAGTATGTTGTAATCATCAGCGATATCTGCGAGCAAATCCCCGCCTGCATGACTCCGTCGGGCAGGTGTGGAACCCCTCCCTACCGGAAGGCAAGTGCGGGAAAAACGCTGGTCAATTGAAACAGACCATTACGGATAATCCGATGGGAAAAAAGTGTTAGACAAATTGTTTTAACTTTAAAATAAAAAAATGGCACAGTTTGCAGTCATGAATATTGAAAAAGGGGAAGAGATTGCCATGGCTGTTGTAAGCGGTCATATCCCCGGCACCGGGCGCTATAAATTCCTGGCCAAAAAGAAAAAGAACGGGGGATATGAATGGGCACATTTCACGGAAAGGGATAACGGAAGTAAGGAAAAAGTGTTCCGCGGTGAAGTGAAAACAGAAGACGAATTAAAGCTGGTGCTGGGTATCATGAATAAAAACCTGAAAAAAATTTTCGGCGACAAGGCTGAAATGAAAGAGGGGATTCCGGAATTCAGATCCCTGCTGGGTACAAAATTTGATGACAGTATCAATTAAAGACTTCTTCCCGGTCCAGGTCATTTACTCCCCCATGCAGCCAACCGGGCTAAAATACCATCTATCATCATGCCGGGTTTCCGCTGATAAAAATCAGGTGATACAGCGGTATTATATTACCTAACTTTCCCGTAAATAATTGCCTCATGAAAAGATTAATGATCATGCCGGTCCTGTTGCTGGAATTCATTCTTCAAACAGCTGCACAAAGGACCGACTCTGCCCTGCATGTACTGGCTACCCATCATACCCCGGAGAAGATCTATATTCATTATGATAAGGATTACTATGTGACCGGTGAAACCATCTGGTTCAAGGCCTACCTGTACAGCGATGAAAAACCAAGCGGATTAAGTACCAGTCTTTACCTGCAGTTTTGCGATAACAAAGGCCATATCATTTACAATAAACAATACCCGGCTATGGGTGCTGTGGCAAAAGGAAATATTGAAATTCCGGATTCACTGCCGCAGGGTAATTATTATATCAGGGCCTTCACGGCCGGGATGCTGAATTATGATGAGGCTTTTATTTATAAAAAGAACATTTTTGTTTTTAAAGGCTCAACCTCTTCCGCACCAGGTTCCAATGAATCACAGAATGTTTCGCTGCAGTTTTTCCCCGAAAGCGGCAACCTGGTAGATGACATTTTAACGGTTGTCGGATTTAAAGCAACAGATCAATGGGGAACACCGGTGGATGTAAACGGCATTATTAAAACAGAAGATGGAATCACCATTGCATCGTTCAAAAGTTACCATGATGGTATCGGTAAAGTACCATTCAAACCACAGGCGGGGAAAAAATATATCGCGGAGGTGATGACTGCAGCCGGCGCAAGAACCTATACATTACCGCCTGTGTTTGCATCAGGCATCAACCTGAAAATACAGGATGAAAAGGGTGGAAAAAAATTTCACCTGAGCAGGAGCGAAAAAGATAAGGCGCAATTTGAAAATTTACTGGTGATTGCGGAGATCAATAATCATCTCGTTTACGAAACCGAAATTGCTTTTGAAGAATATCCATCCGTGATAGGTCACCTGGTTACCGACAGCCTTCCGTCGGGGATCCTGCATTTTACTGTATTCAATAAAGACGGAATGCCATTGGCCGAAAGACTTTCTTTTGTTGATAACCGGGAGTACCGTGTTGCAGCTGATATCGGCATAACAAAAGCAGGAACTGAAAAAAGAGCAGAGAATTCATTTGAAATAGATTTTCCGGATGCCATCCAAAGAAGTTGCTCCGTATCGGTCACCGATCTCCCGGGAGCCGGTTTTACGGACCGGGAAAATATCTGGTCGCGTTTTTTACTGACCAGCGATCTGAAAGGATACGTCTACAATCCCTCCTGGTATTTTTCTCCGCTGAATGCATCCGGAGAAAATGATTCTGCAAGACAGGCGTTGGACAACCTGATGCTGACCCATGGCTGGAACCGGTTCAACTGGATCAAAATTTTAAATAAGGAATTCCCGGAAAAAAAATACAGTGATCCGGGGCTGATATTGTTGTCGGGATCTGTTAAAGATGAAAAGACCGGCGCGCCTGTAGCCGGCGGCAAACTGAATATTTTACTGGAAACAGAGGATTCCACTTCTCAAACCTATGAAGTGAATGTGGATGCCAATGGAAGATTCAGGATGGATTCATTGTTGTTCCTGGGGAAAGCAAAATTATTTTATGCTTATACCGGGAGCAATGGCAAACCAAAGAATGCGCTGGCTTTTGCAGATGAAGATCCCCTGAAGAAGATCGTTTCATTTGTTCCGGGGGATATAGCCAAAAACAATATAGAAAGAAATGCCGCATCTTATCAAAATAAAAAAGAGATAGATACCAGGTATCAATATGTAAGATCATTGCTTGACGAGGAAAAGGAACTGGAACGGGTGACTATCCAGGCCAAATCCGGTAAAAAGCCTTTTGATATTGTCAATGAAAAATACACTACCGGTGTTTTCCGGGCGCCCGGTAAAGTGAATATTGATAATATTAACGAACCGGCAAACGACAGATCCATCAGCGTGGTGGATTATATCAAGAACAGGGTCCAGCAGATAGAGATACAGAACGGAAGATTTGTTAACCGGAAAAATTTCAGTTTACTGACGGGTCAAAAATGGCTGGTTGGCGTTTTCCTGAATGAAGAACCGACAGATATTGCTTTATTAAGAACACTGAGGGTGCAGGATGTGGCCCTGATAAAGTTTTATGAAGCAGGTTTTATCGGGGTGGGCAGCGGATCACCGGGAGGCGCCGTGGCCGTTTATACCAAGGAAAAATTCAGGGAAGATGAAAAACCCGATAAACTGGAGTATTTTGAATATAACGGGTATTCCATAACCAAAGAATTCTATAACCCTGATTATAAAGGCGCTGATGCCAAACACACGGCGCCGGATTACAGGACCACTTTATACTGGAACCCGGATATTTATACCGACCCGGAAACCAAATCGGTGAAGTTGAATTTCTTCAATAATGATTTTTCCAAAAGATATAAGATTGTTGTGGAAGGGTTCGATGCAGCCGGAAAACTGATTCATCTCGAAAAGGTCGTGGGGGAGTAGAAGACCAGGAGAAAATAATTTCTGCATTGCGAAGGCAGGTGGTTTGGTTGCCACTAATGACACGAATTACACGAACCTGCCTGACGGCAGGCAGGTGAATACAATTAAATACAAATCATTTGCCTGCGGCAAAATAATCAGTTGCTAAGCAGAGCGAAGAGACCGCGTGCGCTAAAACTATAGCGGTGGCGCAAGCTTTCGGGTAATTCCTTATTTAATTATTCGTGATATTCGTGTCATTAGTGGCCCCAAAACGATGCCCGGCAAAAAGCCGGGCATCGTTACATTAAGTACGGGCTAATTAAAATTCTGCAGAGACACTGACCTTGGGTTCCTTTGAAACTTTTCCTGATTCAACGGGCTGACCGGAAATATTATAATCAGCCAAAATAATCCTGAAATCGGTCATTACTTTTATTTTACCTGCGGCCACGGTAATCGTTCCGGACACTTTGATTTTTTTAGTAATACCTTTTACGCTAAGGTCTCCGTTTACATTTACTTTGTAAATGCCATTCCTGGTAAATTTTACTTTTTTTACATTTTCAATTTTACCGGTAAAAATAAACTTTGGAAACTGGTCAGAATTCATCCAGTTGGGGCCATTGAAATGTTCCTGCATTTTCGGGCTTTGAAAAGAAAAGTTTTTCACCGCTGCCTCGAAAGCCACATCCCCTGTTTTGGTATCCAGGGAACCGATCACCGTATTATTACCAGCTTTGGGTAATTCATCTTTTGGTGTAGTTGCATCAAATGAAACGGTGGCGGAGGTGGTGGTTTTCCGTTGCGCAAAAAGAGAACCTGCCGATACAATAAAAGCAAGAAAGAGTATTGTTTTTTTCATTGGTTGTTTCCTGTCTGACCGCCAGGTGGGTTTATTTTTTAATTAATACTGAACGTTTAAAACTAATAGCTGTTGATTGAAGTATTTCACTGTAAAGGCTTCCGCTGCAGGCTCCTTTCAGGGAAATGGTTTCGCCGGGCTTTACATTTTTCCCTTTTTCATACTGGTTTTTGTCCAGGGAAAAATTGATATATGAACCGGTGGAATCGGCGAAAATGATATTGACCGTAGAATCGGCTTTTACTTCCGCTTCAGAAACAATACCACTTACCTCTATGATTTTTTCAAGGTATTTGTGATTCGCCGCACTGTCGTTGGCTACAAACTCATGAATGAGACCGGAAGCTGTAACAGTATAATCGGGTTTAATACCGGTCGTATCCGAAAAGGTTTCGTTCATTAATTTTTTTTCAATGATCATGAAACTAAAATAGACAAGAACCGGGCCCGCCGTTATCCAAATGATCTTTTTTAACAGGGCTTTTGAGGCAGGGGCAGTGATGATCAATCCGATCGCTGAAAAGGCATGAAGCCAGGCGGCCGGGCACATCATGGAAAATACATGCTGGCCGACGCCAAGCATAATGAGTTTTTGGGTAAAAAGAAAAAAAACGGCAACAAGAGAAAGGGAAATAGCCCCGGTAACGAATGCAACCAGGCTCCATTTCTTTTTTAACATGAACAATGTTAAAGATGCAATGACGCCGGCAGGGATTATCCAGAATGCATAGAATGAAAAATTTAATTGCGGAACGGGATTCCCCAACCCAAATTTTGTTTCTGCCAGGCTGAAAAAATGTCCCGCCGGCATATCATACCCGCTGACCAGGTTCCCCTGCCAGGAAACCCAGGGGAGAAAAAAAGTAATAAGCAAACCGGCTCCGAAAACAAGGGGCAGCCATTTGCTGATAGGGATATTTGTTTTGAATGTCTTCATCCGGTTTTATAACGTAAAGGCTATCCTGCGGGTTGGCAGGAAAGGCAAATATACAATGTTTAAACATTGAAATATATTTATTTCTTGTAAATACCTGTAAAAAAAACAAAAAACCCCGACCGAAGGGCCGGGGCATTACTTATTAACCTGCCTGCCGGAAGGCAGGCCCATCTTTCGTTTTACTCCCCGGCGAAAATCGGGGACAATCATAGCTTATTAAGCCTGATCAGGTAGCCTGCATTTCTTTTATCTTCTCCCTGATCTTCGATTCAATTTCTTTGGCCAGTTCAGGATTGTCTAACATCAATTGTTTTACCGCATCCCGGCCTTGTCCAAGTTTGTCGTTATTATAACTGTACCAGGACCCGCTTTTTTGAACGATGCCCAGTTCGGTACCCATATCAATGATCTCACCGGTCTTGGAAATTCCTTCCCCGAAGATGATATCAAACTCAGCAGCCCGGAAAGGAGGAGCCACTTTATTCTTCACCACTTTCACTTTTACATGGTTACCGATGGCTTCATCACCGTCTTTTACCTGCGCCATGCGGCGGATATCGAGACGGACAGAAGCATAAAACTTCAATGCATTACCACCGGTGGTGGTTTCAGGATTACCAAACATCACGCCTATTTTTTCCCGCATCTGGTTGATGAAAATGCAGATGGTATTTGTTTTGGAGATGGTAGCCGTCAGTTTACGAAGGGCCTGGCTCATCAGTCTTGCATGCAGTCCCATTTTGCTATCGCCCATCTCTCCTTCCAGTTCGCTTTTGGGGACCAGGGCGGCAACAGAGTCTATTACGACAACATCCAATGCGCCGGAAAGGATCAGGCGATCGGCAATTTCAAGTGCCTGTTCCCCATAATCCGGTTGTGATATTAAAAGGTTGTCGACATCAACACCCAGTTTTTTTGCATAGGAACTGTCAAATGCATGTTCCGCATCAATAAAGGCGCACATGCCTCCTTTCTTCTGCGCTTCGGCGATCACATGGGTGGCAATGGTTGTTTTACCCGAAGATTCGGGACCATAAATTTCAACGACCCTTCCTCTCGGAAGACCGCCGATACCCAGAGCCACATCGAGGCCGATGGAGCCGGTGGAGATCACTTCCTGCGCTATCTGAGCCTTATCACCCAGCATCATCACACTTCCTTTTCCATAATCCTTCTCGAGCTTATCCATGGTAAGCTTGAGGGCTTTTAGTTTTTCACCGTTTATGTTTGTCATATCTGTTGTTTTTTCTGATTTTGCCATGATCCAAAGTTAAGTTTCCATGATACTATCCTGTATGTTTTTTTGCACAGGAAATTCTGTTGAAAAAACAAAACTAAATGATTTAGCAAATAAAAACTAATTTTTTTTGGATTTTTTTTAAAATTTTCGCCGGAAGTTTTAAAAAAAAGAATAGATCCCCGCTATAAAACAAATATTTTTAAAAAACACCCTCACTTTAAGGCAAATAAGGTATTTGTTGAACAACTTATTTGTTGGATCTGTTATAAGCTTAACGTAAGATTCTAAAATGTTCAGCCGGTTCGCAAACTGCTTCTTTAGATAACCCATTTTCTCTTCATAAATTTAACCGCGATGATGTTTTCAAAACACAAAATGGAAAAACGGTAGTTTGCAATAAGACTATGGCGCTGTATCGGGACAAAATAGAACTTCTCAAAGGAGATATTACAAAACTGTCCGTTGACTGTATCGTCAATGCAGCCAATACTTCGCTGTTGGGTGGCGGCGGGGTTGATGGCGCCATACACCGCGCAGGCGGACCTTCTATACTGGAAGACTGCAGAAAAATTATTGCAAAACAGGGCGGCTGTAAAACCGGTGAAGCCGTGATCACTACTGCAGGCAATCTTCCTTCCAGATTTGTGATCCATACCGTCGGGCCGGTCTGGAACGGCGGAAAAAATAAGGAAAGAGAAAAATTAGCTGAATGCTACCGCAATTCACTGCAAATAGCCGTGGATAACCATTGCAGCTCCATTGCTTTCCCCAATATCAGTACCGGCATTTATCAATTTCCTAAAGAGGAAGCTGCAAAGATTGCGATAGAAATAGTTACAGGTTTTATTTCAGGAACAAACCAAATAGTAAAAGTAATTTTTGCCTGCTATGACCAGGAAAATTTTTCTATATATAAAAACCTGTTGAAATATACCGGGCTCTGAATATCACCCCAGCATACCCGCAATCAACATGGAGATAACTCCCACCGCCAACCCCCCGTAAACTTCTTTTGGAAAGTGATCTGATACAATGAACCGGGATGTGCAGACCAGGCCGGCGATCAGCAGCGCAACGGAGAGGTAGATGCCGAAATTGAGTTGCTGTGAAAATGCGAGCAGGAAAATAAAAGTCACCATCACGCCCATCGAAATGGCATGAAGACTCACTTTCATAATAATATTAGCCATCAGCCCGAGGCTGGCACTGATCCAGATGGCCAGGGCCAGCTGAATGGCGGCTTGCGGATATTCCGGTAAATTTCTCCAGACATACCAGATCCAGAAATACCAGATGCCGCAGGCCACTAAGGGAATGATGCGGTCTTTTTGCGTGGTGAGATGAAAGGTGTGGATGAACTTCAGCGCTTTTAATAATAAAACAGTCACGACCGGGAAAAATGTAAACATCAGCGCGGCCATCATCACGGTTCTTGTTTTATCCAGTCCTGAAAACCCCGCAAACAGGTATGGATGAATATACACCATGAAAAAAACAATATATAACGGAACAAAAACGGGGTGAAAAATATAGGAGATGATTTTTGCTGCTATTCGCAAAGCCGCAGGTTGTTGGGGCAAATCAGTATTCCTGACCTCCTTCAATTGATTTTTTTCATCTATTATAAACCCGGCGCTCATATTTTAAAGGGTTGCTCCCCTTGCAAAGTAAAGGAATCTGCCGGAATGTTCAGATTTGGATCTTTGAATAAATTGCTTAATTCCGAACCACATAGTCACATAGAAACATAGGGCTTCACATAGAAATAAAACACTGCTTTTAACTATCTATACCAAAACTATGTGTATATTTCTATGTGCCTATGATCCTATTGTGGTTCAAAATAACTGCTTAGTGCAATTTGTCATACACCTTTTGGTTTTAGTATCTTTACTTTCATCTTCAAAGCCGGCGCTTTTTTTTATCAAATATTAACCAAAAAACAAAATATTGAAGACGGTAATATTGAAATCATGGGCTAAGAGAAGAAAAGAGAAAAGGAATTAAAGAGAATTTCCCTTTTCTTCACAGTGATCTTACCCATCAAACAAAAACTAATCCGGGAGGAAACTTTTTTCTCTTTTCCTCCTTAAATCTCTTAGCAACATGAAGAAAATTGTACCTGCTTTTTTCCTTTTATTCCTTTTCCAACAGGCTTTTTCTCAGAATATCAATAAGCCTAAAATGCAGGCCATGTATGATGCCATCAAGGCGGCCGGCATTGAACACCCCGACTTTGTCATGGCGCAATGCATGCAGGAAACCGGCAACCTAACTTGTAAGAAATGCTGCCTGCGATATCACAATCTCTTCGGATTTTATATCGGGCGGAACAAATGCAAGAAATTTGAATCGGATTCTGCCTGTATCGCCTATTATAAAAGCTGGCAGGATAAACGCTATCCTAAATGGCGGAAAAAACACCCCAGGGGAACTTATTATGATTTCTTAAAACATGCGGGTTATGCCACGGGAGATAAATACACGAATGAATTAAAACCGAAAGTGAAATGGGTGCAAAGTCACCTCAAGTTATAATGGTTTAATTGATTGATTGTTTAATTGTTTGATTGTTGAATGGTTAAGCACAACCATCAAACCATTTAGCCATCAAGCCATCAAACAATCAAGCCATCCATCTTATTTCCCGCTTCTCGTCAACAACCCCCTAATATCATCAATATGAAACTGCGTATGCGCGGCAAAAATATTATTGATGAAAAGCAATTCATTGATGCCCTCGGCTTTTAACATGGCGATGAAATCACCTTTATACCCCCGCTGGTCCACCACGATGATCTTTTCATAGTTATTGACCAGGAAGGGAGCGAAGGCATTTCCATAGGATTCTTTGACCAGTGCGATCTTCCTTCCGTTCTTATGCTGCGTTTCCATTTTACAGATGGGCAGGTCTCCCTGGATAAAAACGGAATAACTGTTATCACCACTCGCCTGTTCGGCATACATATGCGATTTTGCCCAATACCCGATGCTGTTCGCGCCAATATAAAAGTCAACGGAATCAGGAAATAAATAATAGCGGACCGAATCCGGATTGTTTTTTAATATGCTGCTTTTGGTAAGCCGGTAAAACAGACCGAGAAAACCCGGTTTCACTTTCGAAGGTATTGTATCAAGAGAAACGGGGGTCAGTCCGGCAGCGGCACAGAAACTCCGGTAGGCATAATATGCCCCGAGACTGGTCCAGTGATGGTCGGTGTTAAAATAAATGTATTCGGTGCGATGCTTCCTGATCTCATCCACTGTATTTATCTTGATGATCTCCGGATCTTCCGCCGCATAAATATCATTGATCGCCTGCTTATTGGGCTTTACTTTGTCTTTGTATTTTTCCGTTACTTCAAATTCAAAACCATTCGGGATAACGAGATTGAAGATCTTCAGGCCGGGTATCTTCAGGCGGCTGTACATATTGATCACGTTCGCATATTCTTTGCCCATGGACTGGCCGCCGCTGAATAATTCAAATCCCCTGTTCTTAAAAATAAAAACAGCGCCTTTCTTCACGCCCACCTGGCCATCATCCGGCAGGACCTCCGGTATAGGTGTTTCCGTTTTATGAACTACCGAATCGGTTTCAGGTTGTTTCGTTTTATTCTTGCCCGACTTGCACGATACCAGTACAACAAACGTGATTAAAAAAATATTCTTATGTATTCTCATTTTCAAATTTTTCACATTTCCTCATTTCATAAAACCTTTTATTTTATCTATATGAAAGGGCGTATGCGCCGCAAAAATGTTATTGATAAATAATATTTCATTGATGCCTTCCGCTTTCAACATGTTCATGAAATCGCCGGTATAATAACGCTGGTCGACCACCACCACTTTTTCATAATTATTGATAAGGAAACAGGAGAATGCATTGCCATAAGATTCTTTTACTACCACAATTTTCCTTCCGTTCCTATGCTGCGTTTCCATTTTTACAATGGGAAGGTCACCCTGCAGGAAGACAGAATAACTGTTGGGACCGCTGGCGCCTTCCCCGTACATTTTTGATTTTGTCCAGTTGCCGATGGCATTGCTGCCGATATAAAAATTCATGGAATCTTTGAACAGGTAATATCGTACCGAATCAGGATTTTTTTGCAGACCCGGATCACGGGTAAGCCGGTACAGGGAACCCAGGAATGAAGGTTTTGTTTTATATGCTACCGTGTCCAATGAAACAGGTGTGAAGCCGGCTTCTGCACAAAATGCCCGGTAAGCATAATAAGCGCCGAGACTGGTCCAGTGATGATCGGTATTGAAATAAATGTACTCTGTACGGTGTTTCCTGATTTCATCAATGGCCCAGACTTTTTTAATACCGGCATCTTCGTTGTTATAAATATTTTCAATAGCCGGCCGGTTGGGTTTTTGCAGCTTCGCATATTTTTCCGTGATCTCGAATTCAAGCGCCACCGGGATGATCAGGTTATAAACCTGTATGCCGGGGCCAAGCTGCTTATGGAATGAATTAATTACATCGGCATATGCTTTTCCCATGCCGGGACCGCCGCCGAACATTTCAAAGGCCCGGTTCTTGAATACAAACACTTTTTTCTTCACTTCACCAACGGCGCCGTCATCCTTCAGCGGCCCGTCATTGATTTTTTCAACCAACGTGTCTTTGGTTTCATTGGCTTCTGCGTCGTTGAGCGGGTCATACATTTTGATTTCTCCCGACTGAAACCCGAATTTATTTCTCAATGCATTGGAGAAGCTGATCCATTTATCGCGCAGCGGAAAATTATCGGCGTAATACGCATCAATATCTTTAAAATACTTTCCCTTCCACAAAGCGCTGTCGGAAAATTCGGGAAAGGTTGCCAGTTTGCGGTTTTCCATCACCGACACCGTTTCTTTTTTCATGGCAATGGAAGCAATTCCGCCCAGCATTAATATCGAGCAGAACACGATCACATTGACCAGGTGGATCTTTCTGTTTGTTGTTTCACTGTTATTCATTACTGCCATATTTTTTTACCCGGTCAGAACCGGAAATAAATAAACGGGTTATAACTTTTGCCAACCAATTGGGCCACACACATGAAGAGTAATAAAACATTGAACCCGATGGTTAATGTGTCGACCACCGTAATTCGTTTTGATTTTTTCTCCACCCAGGCCATCACTTTATGATATACGGGCATGCAGAGAACCAGGGCCAGGATCATCCAGAACAGGTGAGACGTGATGGTGTTCATCACATCCATATTCCCGGTGGGCCCCGCGCTGAATGAAAATAATTTTTTTACATAGGCGATCAGTATTTCCGTGTCGGTAAAATAAAAAATGACCCAGCCCGGGATAATGATCAGCAGGGCATAAAAATGAGAAAAGAATGCGGGGATTTTTTCGAGCGCCTTTAATAAAAAAGCTCTTTCCATGGCAATAAAAATGAAAAAATACAATCCCCAGAAAATAAAATTCCAGCTTGGCCCATGCCACATACCGGTGAGAAACCAGACAATGAAAAGGTTCAGGTAAACTCTTTTTTTATTGCCCCCCAGCGGAATGTACACATAGTCCCTGAAAACGCTTCCGAGGGAAATATGCCATCGTCGCCAGAACTCACCGATCGATTTGGAGATATAAGGGTATTCAAAATTTTCGCGGAAATGGAAACCAAACATTCTTCCCAATCCAATTGCCATATCCGAATAACCGGAAAAATCAAAATAGATCTGGATCGCAAACATGACCAGGCCTACCCAGGCTTCGAGGCTGGAAAGTGATAAAAGTTCAGTCATGTTCAACGGATCGCTATTATCGCCCATATATTTTCTTACCAGTTCTGCCGCCACATTGGCGATGATCACTTTTTTGAACAGGCCGATACAAAAACGGGAAAGCCCGAGACTGAAATCCTTTAATGTTTCCTTACGCCCGTTAATTTCTTTTTCCACATGGGCATAACGGATGATGGGCCCTGCCACCAGGGATGAATAAATGGAAACATACATTAGAAACTTGGGGAAGTTTCTTTGCGCATTAATGGTACCCCGGTACACATCCACGACATAGGAAATGGTATGAAAAGTATAAAAGGAAATGCCGATCGGCAAGGCATAACCCGGTGCAGTAAAGGAAGTGCCCAGCAACGCATTGACCTGGTTCACGAGGAACACATCATATTTGAATGTGGCCAGTAACCCGAGGTTGAAGATCAGGGTGAAAACAACACCCGCTTTTGCCCATTTGGTGCCCCGGTGCTTTTGTATAAAGAGGGCATTGGCCCAGTCGAAGGTGGAGGATAAGATCAGCAGGGAGATCCAGATCGGTTCGCCCCAACCATAAAAGACCATGGAAAACATGATCAGCACCCAGTTTCGCCACATCGGGTTCTTATTGCTGTAATAAAAAACCAGGTTCAGCGGAAGAAAAATAAAAAGAAACAACAGGCTGGCGAATACCATAAGGTGGTGGAATATTTAGCTGTGTAAAATAGGAATTCGGTTTAACTATTCGAAAAGAAAAGGCATAAAAAATTTGAAATTTGGCATTAAATAACAAGAACCGAAGAAACAAGAGCCAAATAAATCCCGAGGAAAAATCCAAATCTAAGAGTCATTTTTTTGAAAATTCTCGTGAAGTCGAAGAAGTTTTTTATTTTTTCTTTTTTGAAATTTATTTGGTTCTTGTTTCTTGTAATTTGAGATTTGTTCATACTACAGGTTGCATTTTTCCATCGAAAGATCAAAGTTCCTTTCTCAACCTTGCCACAGGGATATTCAGTTGCTCCCGGTATTTGGCAACGGTACGGCGGGCAATATTGTAGCCTTTTTCCTGGAGAAGTTCGGTCAGTCTTTCATCGCTGAGCGGGTGTTTTTTTTCTTCCCCCTCGATCAGGTTGCTCAGGATCTTTTTTACTTCCCGGGTGGATACTTCTTCCCCGCTGTCGGTGCTTAATGATTCACTGAAGAAGAACTTGAGGCGGTAGGTTCCGAATTCC
>CAZQGZ010000006.1:0-39995 GCA_964592935.1 uncultured Chitinophaga sp.
ATGCCAATGACAGCATTCATGTGTTTGTGCAGGTTAATGTTAACCCCTCAGCCGGCAATCTCCCTTTTATTATCCGCGACAGCATACAGGTAAGTTTTAATGGTAATAACAGGCTGGTGCAACTGGAAGCCTGGGGACAGAATGCCCATTTCTTCCGAAATAAAGTGGTTTCAGCGAATGAAACCTGGAACAACGATCTGCCCTATGTAATCCTTGGTTCGCTTTTGATCAATGCAAACCAGACCCTGACCATCAATAAGGGTTGCCGGATCTATGTGCATGCCGATGCCCCGGTCATTGTGAACGGATCATTACAGGTAAATGGTCTGAAAGATACCATTGACAGAGTTTATTTCCGGGGCGACAGGCTGGATGACCCTTACAAAGATTTCCCGGCAAGCTGGCCCGGCATATTTTTTCAAACTAATTCAAAAGATAATGTGCTGAATTATGCCGTGATCAAAAATGCTTACCAGGCGATCGGCCTTCAGGATCCATCCCCAAATGCAAATCCCAAACTAGCGTTGAACCAATGTGTCATTGACAATGCTTATGATGCCGGGATCATTTCAATTAATTCAAGTATCCGGGCCATTAATTGCCTGGTGAGTAATTGCGGAAAAAATATTTTGCTGGCAAAAGGAGGCGATTACCAGTTCACTCATTGCACGGTGGCCACCTATGCCAATAGTTTTATTGATCACCGCGACCCGGTTTTATTTGTCAGCAATTATATAACCGTGAACAACAACCCGGTCACAGCCAACCTGAATGCATTATTCCGTAATTGTATTTTTTGGGGAGCCAACGGCCTCGTTGATAACGAAGTGGTGGTATCAAAAAACGGTACAACAGCTTTTAATGTAAATTTTGATTACAACCTCTGGAAAGTGCAAACCGTTCCGGCTAATATAACCAGCAACCAGGTCATCAATAACCAAACACCGCTTTTTGACAGCATCAATACAAATAAGAATTACTATGATTTCAGGTTAAAAGCTACTTCCCCGGCGATTAATAAAGGAGTAAATGCCGGGGTTGTCATTGACCTCGATGGAAAACCCCGTCCGGTTGGTTTGCCGGACCTGGGTTGTTTTGAAAAACAATAAGAAAAGCCCGATTCGGCTTCCCCAGCCGGGGGAAGCCACCTGCTCACAGCCCTATAATTCCAGAGCTCTGATTAACTGCAATGCTTCTTTATGATTAACTTTGTTATTCTTTTAAAAAAAACATTTAATCATGAAATCTTTATTCCTTTCAATGATATTAGCAACAACATTAACCGGCGGTTCGATTTATGATTTTAAAGTCCCGGGGCTGGATGGCGAAATTGATTTTTCCCAATTCAAAGGGAAAAAGATCATGATCGTAAATACGGCATCTCAATGCGGAAACACACCGCAATACAAGGACCTGGAAACCCTGTATGAAAAATATAAAGACAAGCTGGTCATTGTTGGTTTTCCCGCCAACAATTTCGGTGCGCAGGAACCAGGCACGAATTCGGAAATAAAAGAATTCTGTACAAAAAATTACAGTGTCACGTTCCCAATGGCAGAAAAAATTTCCGTGAAAGGCGATGATATTCATCCATTGTACAAATGGCTGGTGGATCAATCCAAAGAATTGGCGAAAACCCAACCTGCAAATAATTCAAAAGATTTTGCATGGAAAAGATTTTTACAGGATCCGGTTATCTGGAATTTTACCAAATTTTTACTGGATGAAAATGGAAGCCTGATCGCTGTCTTTCATCATAAAGTGAACCCGATGAGCGAAGAGGTGCTGAACTATCTGAAATAGATCCACGATCAACCGGGTTGAAATTACATACCCCGTCATTCAGACTGGCAATATTTGCAAAAGAGGTCCCGTTTAAACGAGGAACCTCTTTTTTTATTTTTAGAAAGTTTACTTTCGCTGTCCATGCAATTCGCAGATATAATAGGTCAATCAGCCGTAAAAAAACAACTGGCAGAACTTTTACAGCACAACCGCCTCAGCCATGCTTTATTGTTACTGGGGAAGGAAGGAAATGGAGCTTTACCACTGGCAATGGCCTTTGCTCAATACCTGGTTTGTGAAAAAGTTAAAGGGAAAAACAAAGCTATCCTGGCGGAGCCTTCTTTATTCGGAGACGAACCCGTACCCAGCATCCAGCAACCAGCAACAGACAGTTGTGGCTTTTGTCCCGCCTGCATCAAAGCCCAACAGCTTATTCATCCCGATATACATTTCTCTTATCCCACCGTAACAAGGAAAGCCGGGGAGAAACCCATTGCTACCGATTTTATTTCGGAATGGAGGGAATTCATAAAATTGAATCCTTATGGAAATTCATTCGACTGGATCGAAATGATCAAAGAAAAAGAAAACAGCCAGGGAAAGATCACGGCCAGGGAATGTGATGATATCATCCGTAAACTGAGTTTAAAAAGTTTTGAAAGCGAGTACAAGATTTTAATCATGTGGATGCCGGAGGAACTGGAAAAAGAAGGGAATAAGCTGCTGAAAATTATTGAAGAGCCCCCTCCCAATACCCTGTTCATTCTAGTATCCGAGAATGAATCGCTCATATTACCTACCATTGTCAGCCGTTGCCAGGTCATTCATATTCCTGTATTGGAAACAAACGAAATTGAAGAAGCCCTTATCAACCGTCATACAGCTGAGCCTGCGATTGCGAGACAGGTAGCCGGAATCAGTGAAGGCAATTACCGGGAAGCGCTTCAATTGGTACAACATGCCGAAGAGGATTGGCAGAGTTTACTCCGTGAATGGCTGAATGCGATATTAAAAACCGGACCCGTGGCACAGACCCGGTGGGTGGAAGAGATCAGCCGGCTGGGAAGGGAAAAGCAGAAACAATTTCTGCGGTATTTTAATCATTTGCTGGAACAGGCCATTCATTTGAGGATTTCGGTCGAATCCGGTCAGACCGGGGCGGTCAGACCGGATTCGGAGCTTGATTTCGCAGAAAGACTGAACAAAATAGCAGGGATAGAGCAGCAACAGGCCATTATTGAGGCATTGGACAGGGCCAGTTATCATATTGAACGCAATGCGCATGGCAAAATGCTCTTCCATGCCCTGACCATTAAGCTATACCATATTATTCAGGATAAGATTGTATTTTTGGTGGATTGAGAATGGGGAGTGGGGATTGGCCAGTGGCGAGTAGGGAGAAACACTGATTGATTGAAATACTATGTCTACAAGAACTCTTCTATATATTACTGCTTTTCAAGAGCATTCCTGTTCGCCATATAGCGGACAACCTATAGATGAGTGTCGTTTGGTTTCGCTTTTGCTAAACTGATCGGGACAATTGAGTAAATCAACCAACTGGTTTTTCTACTTTCTCATTCCTTATTTCTAATTTCTTATTTTCTATGAGTTGTACAAGTTGCAGTACCGCTTCAAACGGTAAACCGGGAGGATGCAAGAGCAACGGCGGGTGCAGTACCGGCGGGTGTAACCGCATGAACACGCATGACTGGCTGCGCAACCTGCCCATGAGTGATATTGCCAGCGCCTGCAAAGTGATGGAAGTGAGTTTTAGCCAGGGAACCCGTAAGGATTTTTTCCGCAATAACGCTTTACATCCATATGAAAAAGGCGACCTCGTTGCCGTGGAAGGTGTAAGTGGTTTTGATGTGGGTGTAGTATCGCTGACCGGCGAGATTGTACGCCTGCAGATGAAGAAAAGGGGTGTGAAGGAAGATGATCCGGAAATGAAAAGAGTATTGCGTATCGCTACCAACCGTGACATTGATATCTGGAAACAAAACAAAGCAAGGGAACCGGAAGCAGTGATCAGGAGCAGGGCCATTGCACGGCAATTGAAACTGGATATGAAAATAAGCCAGGTGGAAATGCAGGCTGATGGACGTAAAGCAACTTTCTTTTATATCGCCGATGGAAGGGTGGATTTCAGGGAACTGATCAAAGTATATGCCGGCGAGTTCAAACTGAAAGTAGAGATGCGGCAGATCGGTGCAAGACAGGAAGCAGGAAAGGTTGGCGGCATCGGCAGTTGCGGCCGTGAACTTTGCTGCAGTACCTGGCTCACTGATTTTAAATCGGTGAATACGGCCGCAGCCCGTTATCAGAATCTTTCCATCAACCAGACAAAGCTCAGCGGGCAATGCGGCCGGTTGAAATGTTGTTTGAATTATGAACTGGATACTTATTTGGATGCCCTGCAACATTTCCCTGACAACTGCGATATGATACAGGTGGCCAAGGGCAATGCCTTCCTGATCAAAAAAGATATTTTCAAAAACCTGATGTGGTACACGTTGCCCGACAGTAATAAGCAATACCCGCTGACCATTGATAGAGTAAAGAAAATAAAATCACAGAACCTGGCCGGGGTGATACCCGATGACCTGGGGGCCGTTGATATCACTTCTTCTAAAACCAAAGAAGAAGAACCGGAATTTGTTGAACTGGTTGGACAGATCAGCCTGAAAAGCCTGGATAAAGCAGCGGATAAAAAAAGAAGGCAGCAACAGGGACAAGGCGGCCAAAAAGGACAACGTCCGCAACAAAGACAACAAGGTGGCGGGGGGCAAAAGCAAGGCGGAGGACAGCAACGACAACAAGGAGGCCAACAACAACGGCCACAAAGAAACCAGCAACGCAATCAGCAAGGAGACAACCAGCAAAGAAACCAACAAGGCGGCAATCAGCAACGTCCGGATAATCCAAACAGGAATCAACAGCGGCCGAATAATCCGAACCAGGGGAAGGATAAATAAATAATTATACATTTGGTATAATACAATTTGTATAATTTTTTTATGTGACTCTTGCAGCGGGGAGCAGCGGCGGCCGTATAATCAGAACATGACAAGTAAGTTGGTTTATTCAGATCCCCAGCGCCCTGTAAATCGCATCCTGTATCTTCCCTCTTATAAACATCTGCCCAAGTTTGTTGTTATCTCTTGTCGGATAAACCCGGTTGGATAAGAATACATACACTAAACTATTTTTCGGATCCACCCATACGCAGGTACCGGTGAAGCCGGTGTGGCCAAATGTTTCCGGAGAACATAAAGAAGATGGATAAGGATCTTTGCGAATGGCATTATCTTTTTCCGGTTTATCAAAACCATAACCCCGGCGGCTGTTCCTGCTGTGATAAGCCGTGAAAAGGTCAATGGTTTCTTTTTTTATATATCGTTCACCATTGAATTCTCCCCCGTTCAATAACATCTGGTAAAGCATGGCGAGATCATACGCATCAGAAAACAACCCGGCATGTCCTGCCACACCGCCAAACATGGAAGCTCCTTCATCATGCACATCACCCTGCGTGGTCTGCATGCGGAAATGTTTTTCTGTTTCGGTGGGAACCATCCTTTCCACTGCAAAACGGTTACGGGGTTTAAACCCGGTTGTGGTCATACCCATCGGATGGTAAAATGTTTTAGTCACATATTCATCCAGGGTCATCCCGGTGATCTGCTCTACAATCTTCCCCAAAAAAATAAAATCATTGTCGCTGTACACATATTTCCCGGCAGGCGCCAGTTTGCTTTGCAGGATGCGATGCAACATGGTATCCTGGTATTCGTTCCTCATATAAATATTTTCAGCGACACGAACCGTAAAGCCGGGTTTTGGTTTATCCGAAAAAATAGACGGGTTCGGCTTGCCGGTATTGGTGTCAATAGCTTCCCGGTAAAATGCTATAAACGGAACCAGGCCCGCCTGGTGCAGCAGCACATCTTCAATTTTCAGATGCGATTTATTGCTTCCTTTTACCCAGGGCAAATAATCACCCAATGTTTTTTTTAATTCTATTTTTCCTTCATCAAAAAGTTTCATGACGGAAACCGTAGTAGCAGAAATTTTAGTAACCGAAGCGAGATCAAAAATACTTTCATAGCTCATGGGTGGCGATGGCTCATATTTATAATTGCCAAATGCTTTATGGTAAATGATCTCTCCTTCATGCACGGCCAGCACTACGCAACCGGGAAAAGCTTTTCGGGCAATGGCATCCGTCACGATGGAATCAACCGCCATTAATTTACCAAAATAATGTACCGGTTCCCCTTTTGCTTTTACTATACCATCGCCTGTTTTATAATTGCAGACCCGGATGGGAAGCTTGCCGGTTGCTTCAAATTTTCCCTGCAACAAGTCTGCAGCAGCCTGCTGGGTGATATCATCATCCTGGTAGCAATCAACCAATGTCCATGCATTGCAGAAATTTTTTGTGGCCAATACATTGCCAAAGACCATAGTCACTGTCCTGATAAAATTCAGGTTCTTCCATAGTTCAATGGCAGCAGGTGTTATATTATAATTACCGGCTGGCCGGTTACTGAAATCATGAATGCCGACCACGATGGCATCATATTTTCCATCTTTGGGAACGGATTTTAAAATTTCTGCGGCTTTATCCGTACTGTCTTTATAGGAAAAAAAGAAAAGGTCGGCATTGAAATCATCCTTTAACCTTTTTGCAAACGCATTGGGCTGGGTTGTCCCAATACCAACATAAGCGATCTTCTGTCCTTTTTTTAGCGGAATGTCCGCATAATCGTTCCGGGAAGCGGTATGGGAAGCTTTGGCAAGAACAGTGATTGTTTTCTGAGCCACTTCCATTCTTATGGCATCGGCTTTAGCATTCAGGTCGCTCAACAGGTTGCTTGTATCAATGGGTTTCCATTGATTCAGTCCCAGGCTGTATTTAGCCATTAAAATTTTCTTCACTTTCACATTGATATCATCCCAACTCAATCTTTTATCGGTAATAGCTTTTTTAATAACATCGATTGCTTCCGATACGCTGGCCGGCAGGCAAAGCATATCATTGCCTGCAATCACCGCTTCTACCACAATGGTCCCCCCGGGAAAATATTTGGCCACCCCTTTCATCTCAAGTGCATCGGTAAAAGTGAGTCCATTATAATGAAGACTGTCACGCAATAAACCGGTAACATTATTTTTTGAAATGGAAGTGGCGATATTCTTTGTATTATCAATGGCTGGCACAGCCAGATGGGCAATCATCACACTGCCGATGCCGGCATCAAATACCGCTTTGAACGGAACCAGTTCCATCGTATCCAATTCCGCCATACCCTTATTGACGACCGGCAGATCCAGATGCGAATCCACATCCACATCGCCGTGGCCGGGAAAATGCTTGGCGCAGGCCATGATACCTGCATCCTGCATTCCCTTCATATAAGCCACGCCAAAGGAAGAAACTTTGTTTTTGTCTTCGCCAAATGAACGATAACCGATAACCGGGTTGTTGGGATTATTATTGACATCAACCACCGGTGCATAGTTTACATGAACACCGATCCGTTTGCATTGTTCGCCCACAGCCAAACCCATCCTGTACATTAAGTTCTGATCATCCATGGCTCCGAGGGTAAGCTGGTAAGGGTATTTTTTTACACTGTCCAGTCTCATCCCCAGGCCCCATTCTCCATCAATCGTGATCATCAAAGGTGTTTTGGCAATGCTTTGATAATAATTGGTAAGGTTAGCCTGTCGCACCGGTCCACCCTGGAAAAAACACAGGGCACCGACATTGTATTTTTTAATATCATTCACTACATTGGCTACATGATCGGGACCCAGGTTGGAATGAGCACGTATCACCATCAACTGGGCTATCTTCTGATCATCGCTCAGGCTGTTGAAAACGCTGTCGGTCCAGTCTTTTGCTGAAAGTCTGCTATTGTATTGTGCAATAGAAACTGAAGGAATGAAGAGGGAAAAAAACAAGCCGTATCTGATTAATTTCATATTGTACCCGGTTAAATAGTTTGCTAATGAATATTAAAATTAATCCTTTTGAATAATACCGCACACGGGCAACACGGATCAGATAGATTTTCATTGATATTTAACTTTGTGAAAAATTCTGCTAATAAATAGATAAACACAAAATAATTCTCCTTCGCAGAATAAAAATAACCGGGTCATCCTTATAATCCGTGTCATCGATGTGCCCAAATCACTAATTTTGACGGATAAACCTGATTTGTGCCGGATCTAATAACCTTACTGCCCGATCATATTGCCAACCAGATTGCGGCGGGCGAAGTGATACAGCGTCCTTCAAGCGCAGTAAAAGAGTTATTGGAAAATGCAGTGGATGCCGGGGCCACCGAGATCAAACTCATCATCAATGATGCCGGCAAATCGCTGGTACAGGTGATCGACAACGGCAGCGGTATGAGTGAAACAGATGCCCGGATGTGTTTTGAGCGTCACGCCACTTCGAAGATCACCACCATTGAAGACCTGTTTCATATCCGCACCATGGGCTTCCGGGGTGAAGCATTGGCCTCCATTGCTGCTGTGGCACAGGTAGAACTAAAAACAAAAAGAGCAGAAGATGAGACGGGCGTTTATATAGAAGTGGAGAATAGCCTTGTAAAAAAACAGGAACCCGTTGCCGCGCCTGTTGGCACCAGTATTGCCATGAAGAATTTATTCTTCAACGTTCCGGCCCGGCGAAATTTTTTGAAAAGCAATGCGGCCGAGATGCGGCATATCATGGATGAATTCACCAGGGTGGCGATGTCATTTCCCGAAATTCTTTTTACACTCACGGCCAATAACCAGCAATTATTTCACCTGGAAGCCGGAAGTTTAAAACAACGCATTGTTCATTTGCTGGGCAATAATTATAATGCCAAACTGGTAACGGTAAAAGAGGAAACCGATTATATGAACATTTATGGCTTTGCAGGCAAACCGGAAACCGCCAAGAAGACAAGAGGAGACCAGTATTTCTTTGTCAACAACCGTTTTATCAAAAGCGCCTACCTGAACCACGCAGTGATGAATGCGTACCAACCAATGATCCCTTCCGACAGTTTCCCGATGTATGTGCTGTTCATTGATCTTGATCCTGCGGTGGTAGATGTAAATGTTCACCCGACCAAACAGGAGATAAAATTTGAAGATGAAAAGATCATTTATGCTTTTGTGCAGGCAGCGGTAAAACATGCATTGGCACAATTCAGCGTTACTCCCACATTGGATTTTGATCTTGATGCCTCGATACAGCAACTGCCTTCTGTTCAGCAACCCTTCACCGAAAAGAAACAGGAAGCAGCCACTTCCACTTCCATCTTCAAAGGATTTACGCAAAAACACCAGGCTCATTTTATTGAGAAGAGCGAGTTGAAGCATTGGAAAGAATTTTATGAGGGGGGTAGTGGGGAAAGGCAAGTGGCAAGTGGGGGCTCACAGATTGAAACTTCTCCAACCCCTCTCGTCACTCCCCACTTCCCACTAGCTACAACAGAAGTTGAATTAACTCAGCTTTTGAATACATACATAACTGTTCCGACAACAAACGGATTTCTTCTCATCCATCAGCAGTCTGCACATGAAAGAATTGTATATGAACGACTGAAAGCAGCCAGCAAGGACAAACCGGTGGCTACACAACGGAGCATGTTTCCTGTTTCAATTGAATTAACCCCCGCGGACACAGCAATTCTTGAAGAGATATCGGGTGACCTCCAGTTGCTGGGATATATCATTGAGCCTTTCGGAAAGAACAGTTTTGTCATACAAGGCACCCCGGCAGATGTGGGACAGGGAAATGAAAAACATGCCATTGAAGTATTGCTCGAACAATACAAACATTTCAGCAATGAAGTAAAATTTTCAAAGAGAGAAAAACTGGTTCGTTCGCTTGCAAGGCAACAATCTGTCAAGACCGGAGTCCGGTTAACAGAAAGAGAAATGCGGCAACTGGCAAATGATCTGTTTGCCTGTGAGCAGGCGAATGTGACGCCGGACGGCAACCCCACGTATTTGGAATTTAAGCAGGAACAGTTGGAAAGGATGTTTGGAAAATGAAGAATAAGGAATGAGAAATTAGAAATGAGAAAGTAAGACAACTACGGAGCCCACTTTTTCATTTCTTATTCCTTATTTCTCATTTTTTATTTTTAGTAGCTATTCCTTATCCCCTGCAGAAAATTCTCCACCGCTCTTCTTACGTCGGTTGCAGACGCCTGGTGATTGTTTACCAGCGTAGAAAATATCAGCAGCTTTCCTTTTTTAGTATATAAGAATCCACTGAAAGCGACCACACCGGAAAGTGTTCCGGTTTTACCATAGATATACCCGCTGTCTGCCTTGTAATAACTGCTGATCGTTCCTTCTCCTCCGGTGGGAAGGATGACTTTGATTCGGTCCATACCAAATTCATTCTTCATTTTGTTGAGAATGGTCACAAAATCCTGCGGGGTGAATAAATTATAGCGGCTGAGCCCGGAACCATCCACCCATCTTGGTTTTTGGGGCAGGTCTTTGAAGTCTGTTTTCAATAATGTATCAATGATCTTTTCATCATTCATCACTCCCAGCATTTCATTACTCACCATTAATAAAGATTGTTCCGCAAAAAAGTTATCGCTGCGGTGCATCATGGGTTTGAGGAGGGTGTCGGTGGGTTGGGAGTGGATAGTTGTCAGCTCATCAGGGACATTGTTATTGATACCATTAATTCCCATTGCATAAACAAACCTCTCCATCCTTAGGTTTTTCAGCGTGTCAAGCAACATATTCAATATAACCGAATCTTTGGGGATAAATGGAACGGATTGCCGTGTAAAAGAGGCATTCGCAGAGTATGGCTCACGAAAAACATTCTGGTCTTTATCTCTTCGAATATAAAATTTATTAAACCCGCCCCCGTAATCTCCCCAAGGCATACGCCACGATGAATCGATTGAAGGGTCTATAATCATTGTCTCATTATCCAAAGAAAATGTCAGGCAATTTCCATAAATAGGGAAGGCACTTCGTTCAGCCTGGTATGGTTCATTATAATCGTTCCATGACCAACCGTTTCCTAAACCCCTCTCCTGCCAGTTATTCATCGTCATAGTAGCAGCAGGGATCTTTTTTAAAAATGTGTATACCGGCTGATTAGAAAATTCAGGATGCAAAAATGTAGGATCACCTGTAGGAACAAGAAATAGTCTGTCACCACCTTTTACAACCTTTAGCCCCACCAAACTATCCCCCAAATATTTCATCGCAGCATAGCAGGTGGGCAATTTGGTATTACTGGCGGGCACAAAGTATTTATCGCCCTGGTAGTTGAACCAGTATTTACCGGCAGCCGGCTCATAGATGCTGATACCGACATGCGCGGAGGTAAGAGCCTTGTTTGTTAAAACATTTTCGTTCGCTGATTTCGAGATTTTTTTTTCAATTGAACAAGCGGTGAATAAAATAAATAATAAGAAATAAAAAATGAAGAATGAAAAAGTTCGTTCCTTAGGAGGCATACTTTTTTATTATTAATTTCTTATTCTTTATTTTTTATTCTTCAACTCCTTTCCTGCGCCCGCAACCACCTTTCCGGAATCTCATTACTACTGGCCAATAGGTAATCCTTGTAACTGCAGGCGATGAATTTTTTATCGGGCAACTGCATCCACCAACGGCCGGTTTTTTTGCTTTGCAGAAAAGTGGTTTCCACTTCGGCAAAAGCCATATGGTATTCATTAAAGGAATCGCGTTCATCGATCTGCGCTTCTCTTTTTCCGCGGCTGCGGCCATCCAATACATACCAGAGCATATGGCCGATCTGTTTGGCGGTGAGTTCATCCTTGTCGAGTTGCGGATCATAACCGTAGATGCCGATACTGTTCACATGGGGACTCATGCCCGCATAGCGCATCAGTACACAGGCCTCTTCGCCGTTGAAACCGTTGGGAGAAATTTTATTGGCCGGTGCATAGGCATTGGCAATGGCGCTTATATCAAATGAAAAAAGATGGCTGTTGCGGATCACCGGTTCCATCTCATCCATATTTTCTTTCACGCTGCCCACCCGGTAACAATCGAAATGCAGTTTATCCATGGTCTCCAGCATCCGCGGATGTACATAGTAACTCTGGAAACCGATATGGTTGTAGTGCCGGATAAAATTGGGTTCGCCGGTGAGCAGATCCATTAAAAAATTTTCATTTTTGAAAGGTGAATCCAGGTCCAGGTCGATCAGTGCATCCACGCAACTGGCTTCAATTAATCTCTTGCTTTCTGCATAGGCATTGTATTGGGATAGTGTGAGATCATGCGAGCCTCCGAGGATGACTACGGTTTTTCCATCGCTCATCAGTTCCTGGACAACGGTCTTCAACGCTGCATAGGAATCGGTATACAAAGAACCCGTTTTAATATTCCCTACATCGGCCATTTTAATATCCGGGTGCCAGCAATACATGGAATAAAAATGCCGGCGGATGATATCCGGGCCCTCGCTCTGTCCCTTTGACAAACCACTGCCCCGCTGTTCACCGCAACCAACCAGTACGATCTGCACTTCATCCAGGTCGGGGAATTCTTCCTGGTAAATAGCCATGGACTGGCCCAACTGGCCTTCTTTATAGGCTTCATCATGAGCGATCTCATGCAGGTTGACGGGCGATAAAAAATCAGCAATTTTAAGATAGTCTGACATCGGGATCGAATTTCTCACAAACCTACAGGATTAAGCTGAAAGAAAATTGGGCTGCGGAGGCAACGCAAAGGCTTTGTATCTTGCCTTCTTATGATCATGAAGAGAATCCTTTTTTTGGTGATAACAGGACTGGTTACTTTGACCTGTTATTCCCAGGTAATATATTCCTGTATTGTCACCGATGAAAGTACCGGAGACCCTGTTTCCAATGTATCCATTGTTGCAAAAGGTGACCTGGTCCATACGGTAACTGACGCCAATGGTAAAGCAAGATTTATAGTTAAGCCCGGAAAATTTACGCTTAGTTTCTCATCCATTGGTTATGAACTTCAGGAATTGTTGCTGGATGTCCCGTTAAATGCCAGGGATTCTTTGTTCACTGTTTCCATGAAAAAAGCGGACAAAGAAATGGATGAAGTGATTATTTCCTCCACCCGTACCGATACGAGAATTGAGAACACCGTTACCCGGGTGGAAGTACTGGGTACCGAAGAAGTGGAAGAGGAAAGCGGTGTAAAACCATCGCATATTGCCAGCCTGCTGGGTGATGTGGCAGGCATTCAATCGCAGCAAACATCCGCTGTTACCGGGAACACAGATCTGCGTATCCAGGGATTACCGGGAAACTATACACAATTCCTGCGTGATGGCATGCCTTTGTTTGGCGGATTTGCAGGCAGTTTCAGCATCTTGCAGATCCCCCCGCTGGATCTGAAACAGATCGAGATCATCAAGGGTGCCAGTTCTACCTTGTATGGAGGCGGGGCCATTGCGGGTATGATCAATATCATTTCCAAAAAACCCAGGAAAGGTGCCCCGGAAAGAAGCCTGATGCTGAACCAGACAACCCTGCAGGAATCCAACCTCAATATTTATTTATCCGAACGAAAAGGAAAAGTGGGTTATACTTTTTTTATTGGCGCCAATTACCAGAAGCAGAAGGATATTAATAATGATGGATTCAGCGATGTACCCCGGCAGGAAGCAGCTTTTATTCATCCCACTTTCTTTTTCTATCTCAATGAAAAAAACACCATTTCACTCAGCGTCAACAGCGCCTACGAAGACCGGAAAGGAGGTGATCTCGAAATCCTTTCAGGATATTACAGTAATTTTCACCAGTTCTTCATTCAAAACCAGTCGTTCAGGAATACCCTGGCTTTTGTTTGGGACAGTAAGATAAACAGCAAGGATAAGTTTACCCTGAAAGGAACAACCAGCAATTTCAACCGGGATATCTCCACCAATATTTTTGGCATGAAGGCCAAGCAGCTGTCCTATTATACTGAAGCAACTTATGTAAAGAAAACAGCAAAGCATGATATCGTAACCGGGCTTAATTTTAACGGTGAAAATTTAAGGAAAGGATTACCCGACAGTACGCTGATCAGCAACTATCATTTTTTTACATTGGGTTTGTTTGCACAGGATGACTGGCATATTCATCCGAAATTCACGATCGAAAGCGGACTTCGCAGCGATTTTCATAACGAGTATGGCTCTTTTATTTTACCCAGGATTTCCCTGCTGTACAAGATCAATCCGGAGTGGACCATGAGAATGGGTGGCGGCATGGGTTATTTGATCCCCACCGTTTTTGAAACCGATGTCGATGAAAGGGATTATCCTAAACTGCAGCCCCTTGACAAAAAAATAGAGGCCGAACGATCAACCGGGATCAACTGGGATATCAATTATAAAAAGCGGATCGGGCAGGTTGAACTGGCCATTAACCAGTCGTTCTATATTACGCAGATCAATCATCCGCTGGTGTTGCAAAAAACAGCCACTGCTATTTCTTACTTCACTGCAACCCAACCGGTATTGACGAGAGGCTTTGAGACCTGGCTGCAGGTAAGTGTTGCAGGCCTGGAAGCTTACCTGGGTTATACACTCACCGATGCCCGGAAAAAATATGACCCTGTTCATCCTTATCTTGATCTCAGCGCCCGGAATAAATTTGCCAGCGTGATCTCTTATGAGTTTTCCAAACGTTTCCGTGCCTGCATCGAAGCCGCTTATACAGGGAAGCAATACCTGGAAGACGGAAGCCAGGTCCCTTCATTTCCAATTGCAGCAGGCATGATACGTTATGATGTGGGCCGTTTTTCCTTTGTATTGAATTGCGAAAACTTTTTTGATTACCGGCAAACCAAAAAAGAATCCATCGTCATTCCGCCTTATATCAATCCAACGTTTAAACAAATCTGGGCCCCGATCGATGGCCGTGTTGCCAACCTGAGCATGAAGATTAATTTATAGTGGGAGCTTGGGAAAAAACTCAAGATTCAACAATCAAGTCATTTCGGGAAGTAAGGTAATTTCGAACATACTTGAGTCTTGATTCTGGAGTCATGAATCTTGAATCATTGTATTTTAAAAAGCGGGAAATTAAAGCGTCGAAATGGATAAATTGCCAGATGGAGAATACCATAAAATCCTCCATCAGTTACAGTATTACATGATTTCGCTTCAGGCTCCCGCACCTGCGGGTCCCGACGCGTAAATCCCCTTTTGGGCTTATTTTTGCCGGTATGGAACAACTCTTGCAGCAGATAAATAATTACAAAAAGGAAGTTGAAAGGTTTTCAGCCACTGACGAAAAACAGGTGGAAGAATTCCGCATCCGGTACCTGGGCACCAAAGGCATTGTAAAAGCCCTTATGGGTGAAATGAAAAATGTGGCCCCGGAAAAGAAAAAAGAAGCCGGACAACTACTCAATGATTTTAAACTTTTTATTGAAAATAAATTTGAAGAATTAAAACAGTCGGCAGCTGGCAGCGGGCAGTCGGCTGCAAGCGGTATTGATCTTACATTACCCGGAGATGATTTACCAATCGGCTCCAGGCATCCGGTCACATTGATGAGAAACAGGATCGTTTCCATTTTTCAACGGCTTGGATTTGCCCTTGCGGAAGGACCGGAGATCGAAGACGACTGGCATAATTTCGGCGCACTGAACTTGCCGGAACATCATCCGGCAAGGGATATGCAGGATACATTTTACATTCAGCAAAATCCCGACTGGGTTTTAAGAACCCATACCAGCAATGTGCAGGTTCGTGAAATGGAAAAGGGGAAATTACCCATCCGCCTGATCATGCCCGGCAAAGTGTACCGGAATGAAACGGTGAGTGCAAGAAGCCATTGCTTCTTTCACCAGGTGGAAGGATTGTATATTGATGAAAATGTTTCTTTCGCCGACCTGAAACAGACTTTATATTTTTTTGTAAAAGAAATGTACGGGAAAGATGTAAAGGTTCGTTTTCGTCCGTCTTATTTTCCCTTTACTGAGCCCAGTGCCGAAATGGATGTAAGCTGTTTCATTTGCGGCGGTGAGGGTTGTGCTATTTGTAAAAAAACAGGTTGGGTGGAAATCCTTGGCTGTGGAATGGTTCATCCCAATGTTTTATCCAATTGCAACATTGATCCCAATAAATACACCGGCTTTGCATTTGGTATGGGTATTGAAAGGCCGGCCATGATGAAATACGGCATCAAAGATATCCGCTTATTCAGTGAAAATGATGTGCGGTTCCTGAAGCAGTTTACCAGCGCTGTGTAGGAGAACTGTATAGAACTATTTCCTGCTTTTATTGACCAGAATTACAATAGAAGCCGCCACGGTTATCCAATAACCATAGCCCATTACTTTCAAAAATCCGCTTAGGGTCAAACCGCTGCCGGCACCTGCTTTCATTCCTGTGAACATCATGAAAGATAAAACAATAATGCCTATAAGCGGCATCCAATATGCATAATCCACCGCAGAAGAACCACCACTCCCCAATGAATCAAAAAGAATAATGATAGCGCCAACCGGTATCAATAGACATACAAATAATAATTTACCGCCACTGACAAAGCCCTTCATACCGTCTTTTCCAAAGACTACATTAAACCCGCTGGCGCTGAAAATTTCTCCAATGGAAATATAGGGAAGAAAAAAAGCGGCTATTAAAGCCAGTGATAAAATAATGTTCAGTGTTTTTTTATCCATATCGCTGGTTTTGGTGAATAAGAATGATTAGTTGCCTGTTGCCGGTAAATGTAAAAAGAAATTATTTTTCAAAAAAATCATACGGCCTCAACAGATCAATACCCAGGTTCATATTGATCTTCCCGGCAAATAAAAATGACAAAGGCTGCCAGGATTGGCAGCCTTTGTCATTAAACATATAAGCAGCTTATGCTTTCGCTTTGGGATTGTAGAAAGCCAGCACTAAAGAAGCGGCCAGGGAGATCCACAAACCAATTCCAATCACTTTAAACAGGTCGCCAATGCCAACACCTTCGATGACCATTCTGACAAGATAGTATAAGATGGTCAGCAAAGGCAGCCAGGTCCAGATGGCCCTGCCACCGATATAGTTTCCATTGTTCAATGCCCCGATCAGCAGCATTACGCCGGATACGGGGATCAGCAGCATGATATATTTTTCCCAATTTCCACCACCTGAAAATACAGTATCATAACCGCTGACTCCCATTCCCATGAATGAAAAATAAGCCAGGAAGAAACAGCCGATCAATACGACGGCTAAGATGATCGTTAACATTTTTTTGTCCATAGTAGTTGTTTTTGGTGATTAATAAAATTGTTTGGTTGTCAATTAAGTTTTGGAAGATCTCATTCGTTTATAACAGAAAAATGCTGCGGCCAGGAAGGCAATGACAGCAATATAGAACCAGGGAGAAAATGCAAGGGTTGGCTTCATATCACCCATGGTATTCCCAATTTTGTCAAACCCCAGGCTATCGGCCCCGTCTTTTGCTTTGTCCATGGCCTGTTCCCTCAGTGAATCATTTACATTCTTCTTCAGGTCAAGCATAAAGCCGATCAATGCTCCTGCTGATAAAACCCCCGCTGCTATTCCGCCTGCACCCGCTTTGGGGCCGGCAAATGATAACAACAGTCCAATGACTCCCAACGCGAGAGCGCCGATAATAAGATATTGGGTATTGCCTTTCTCTTCTTTACCGGCTGACATGGATTCATCCTGCATATCACTTTTACCAAACATACCTCCTCCTGCAGGTTTCCATTTATTATCCAATGCAAAATCAAGACCTGACTTGGTGGCCAGTTTAGTACCCCCGCATCTTATTTCAGCAAAGGGTAATAAAAACAAAAGTATCCCGACGGCAAACGCAACAGCAGACGGAGTTTTTGTTCCAAACATTCCCGGAGAAGTTGAAGATGGTACAAAAGGGGTGGTGGAAGAAGCTGGCTGGTTGGTATCCATGAACTAAATTTGGCATTAAGATAAGAGAAACTTGGGATAAAAAACAAATAGTACTACAAGATTCTTGTCATGTCAGGGAGAATGGTGGACAAACATTAGAAACTGGTGTGAAAAATCATCATTTATTGCGCCCTTTTACGACAATCATGGTTTTTTTGGCTAATCCGTCACACAGTATATTTACAGCCACAAAAGGTTCAAAATGAATATTAACAGCATTTGTGTTTGCGGGGCCGGTACGATGGGCAGCGGGATTGCGCAAGCAGCAGCGCAAGCCGGTTTTTATACCCTTTTATATGATCCTTTTCCTGCCATGCTTGAAAAAGCAAGAGCCGGCATGGAAATAAATTTGCAATCGCTGGTTGAAAAAGGCAAAATTGAACCCGGGGAAAAAATAAAAATTTTGCAATGCATCAGGTTAACTGACGACATACAGGTATGCCAGGCTGATATTTTCATTGAAGCCATTGTTGAAGATCCCGGAATAAAAATCGGGTTATTCAACCAGCTTGCCGAACTCAATCACAGCGAAGCCGTGTTTGCCACCAATACTTCATCGCTATCTGTTACAAAAATTGCTGCAGGTGTGATGAACCCTCAGCGGGTTGCGGGAATGCATTTTTTTAACCCCGCTACTATCATGAAGCTGGTGGAAGTGGTGAGAACGGATTATACCAATGATCAAACGATAGAAATGATCTTAGCATTGGCAAACCTCATGGGCAAAACACCGGTACTCTGTAAAGATTCTACCGGTTTTATTGTAAACCGGGTAGCCAGGCCATATTATATCGAATCACTTCGTCTCGCTGAAGAAGGACTTTCATCCTTCGAACAACAGGACAGGTTACTGGAAGCTTCCGGTTTCAGAATGGGCCCTTTTAAACTGATGGACCTGATCGGCAATGATGTGAATTATGCGGTCAGTTGTTCAGTGTACGAGCAATTATCTAAACCCGAAAGATTAAAACCATCGCATATACAGGAGCAAAAGGTGAAAGAAGGAAAGTTGGGTAAAAAATCGGGGGAAGGGTACTATAAATATGACCCTATTCGCTAAAGAGGATTATGATTCCAGGGTCGGGTAAACTTGAAAATTGAGAATTGTTTGTTGACATATTGAGTCTTTTTTATAAGTCAGGAAAAGACTCAATATATCAATATTCAACAAACAAAACACAAATGTTCGGAGAGAAAAAGCCCGAAAATGCTTGTTATTTAAGAAACGCTTTACATAAATCAGCAATAAATTGAACGAAGAACAAGAAAAATATTCACTACAACATGCTGCTTTTTCCCCCGTCTCAGTGAAAAGGGGCAGGATACTGGTCACAGGCGGTACCGGTTTTCTCGGCACTTATATTATTAAACATCTTGTCGAAAAAGGATATCAGGTCAGGGCCATCCGGCGCAGCAATAAGATGCCCGCCTGGATCCCCAAAGAAATATCCGATCTCAATACATCGGGCTCTGTTGAGTGGGTTGAGGGTGATGTTTTGGATGTGGTGGCTTTGGAAGAAGCCATGGAAGGTATTGATGCTGTCATTCACGCAGCAGCCGTTGTTTCATTTGTAAAAAAAGAAAGGAAGAACATGTACCAGGTAAACGTGGAAGGAACAGCCAATGTGGTGAACATGATGCTGGAAAAAAATATCCGGCGCCTGGTGCATATCAGTTCTGTGGCTGCCCTGGGAAGAACGGCTACGGGCGGACATGTGGATGAAGAAAAAAAATGGGAAGAAAGCAAGGTGAATACCCATTATGGACGGAGTAAATATAAAGCAGAGTTACAGGTATGGCGTGGGATGGGTGAAGGATTGGAAGCGGTCATATTAAATCCAAGTACCATTCTGGGCTATGGCGACTGGAATCATGGCAGTTCCGCCATTTTTAAAAATGTTTTTAAAGAGTTCAAATGGTATGTTTCCGGCACCAATGGATTTGTGGATGTGGAAGATGTGGCCGAAGTGGCGGTACTGATGATGGAGAGTTCTGTGAGTGAACAACGATTTATAATAAATGCCGACAACTGGCCATTTAAAAAAATACAGGAAAAGATCGCCGGGGAATTCGGGAAAAAAAAACCGACGCGTCTTACCACACCCTTTTTACTGGGCGTTGCCTGGCGGATAGAAAAAATGAAATCCGTTTTCACCCGAAAAAAACCATTGATCACAAAAGAAAGTGCCCGGGTGGCACAGAGCCGGACCTGGTTTGAAAATGCTAAATTATTAAAGGCCCTGCCCGGGTTTTCCTTTACCCCGCTGGAAGAAACAATCAAAAGATCCTGTAAAAAATATTCCGGCACTATTCATGCTGTGCAACCATAGTTATGCAAGTGCTATCTTTAAACCGCAATCTCTCATCTATGTTAAAACTCCGTTTTATTTTTAGTGCGCTTTTTACAGGAATATCATTGATCTGTGATGCCCAGTTTGTTGTTACCGGTACCATCCTGGATTCATCAAGCCGTGAACCCCTTCCTGCTGCATCTGTATTTTGCCAGAATACAACCCTCGGCACATTTACCAATAAACAGGGAGAGTTTTCCTTATCATTGAAATCAGGCGGGTACGATCTGATCATTTCCTATACAGGTTACCAGACACAGACTGTCCGTGTTTCAGAAAACAACAAACTGGAGATCCTGATGATCAAAGAGGATAAAAGCCTAGGTGAAGTGATCATCAAAACCAGCAATGAGGTACCGAATGGCTGGGAAAAATACGGGGATTTCTTTATCAAAAATTTTATTGGCGCCACGCCGAATGCTGCCCGTACCCGTTTACTCAATCCCGAAGTATTGAAATTCTTTTATTTTAAAAGAAGCAATAAGCTGAAGATTTTGGCGACCGATGCGCTGCAGATCGCCAACCAGGCTTTAGGTTATAATCTCCGTTACCAGCTCGATTCATTTGTTTATTATTATAACACCAATATCAACTCGTACCGGGGATTTTGCCTCTATACAGAAATGGATGGTCCCGACAGCCTGAAAAGAGCCTGGTCACTTGCCCGTTCAAAAGCATATTACGGATCCAAACTGCATTTTATGCGCAGTTATTATGACAGCACGCTGTTGGAAAACGGCTGGACCATTGATATGCTTGATGAGGGAAGTGATAAGAAATTTTCCAAGATCAGCGATGTATATGACAGCAGTTACTACAATTTGATTACATATACCCGGGATAGTGTTATATATATTACAGATAGTACCCGGACCGATACGGTTGTTTACCAGGTTCCGACCGGGACCGTAGATGTTGAAATATATTTCCCGCGGAAAATAAGAATCTCTTATACCGAAAAAAGACCCGAGCCGGAATTTCTTGAACAATCCGGTCTCCCCAAAAACGTAGGCAACCAGATCTCCTATATTGATTTTAAAGATGCCATTGCCATCAAGGAAAACGGTTATTATTATAATCAGAAAGACTGGATCAACCAGGGGTACTGGAGCTGGAAAAATGTGGCGGACCTGCTGCCGTATGATTATGCTCCACATTAGAAGTTTACCAGTTCACTGGTTCCAGAAGTTCACCGGTTGACGCGAATTACAGAATTGCCAACTTTTAAACTTTGGAACTTTTATTTCCCATTACCTTTTCCCACAAAAGCGGTATTCGTTTTATCCAGACAAACTCTTTCATTTTTTCTTTTGCTTCTTCCACCGGCGAGCCGAAATACACTTTTCCGCCGGCAATAGAATCTTTCACGCCGCTTTGGGCATATACCACGGCATCTTTCCCGATGGTCAGTGTTTTACTGACTCCAACCTGTCCCCAGAGAATAACGTTGTCTTCAATTGTTGTGGCACCTGCAATTCCCACCTGTCCTGCAAATAGACAATTTTTACCCACCACGGTATCATGACCAATATGTACCAGGTTATCCATCTTGGTTCCTGCACCGATCACCGTATCCCCGCTTACCCCGCGGTCGATGGTACAGTTGGCGCCGATCTCCACCCAGTCCCCGATCACAACCCGGCCGCAACTGGTCATTTTCCTGTAATGGATGTCACGGCTGGTTTTCTTATTATAGTAAAAAGCATCGCTGCCGATAACCGTTCCGGCCTGTATCGTCACATGATCACCGATTATGCAATGATCCATGATAATGACATTGGGATGAAGTACACAGTTTCTTCCAATGCGTACCTGGTTGCCTAAATAAACATGGGGCATCAGCACGGTTCCTTCACCAACCGATGATGTATCGCTGATCATTTTCATGGATGGGGTGAACGGCCGGAAATGATCGATTATTTTTAAATAGGCTTCAAAAGGTTCTTCAACGATCAGCAATGCTTTCCCTTCCGGGACTTCTGTTTTTTTATTAATAATGATGAAAGAGGCAGCCGAATGAATACAGGTATCATAATATTTTGGGTGATCAACAAAGGCCAGGTCACCGGCTTCTACCTTGTGCAACTCGTTGATGCCGGTGGCCATTCCATTTTTATTCCCTGTAATTTCGGCGTGAATAAGCTGAGCGATCGTTGTTACCGGAACGGGATGTTCAAATTTCATACAGTAAATTTTTCCAAAGGTAATAACCCGGCAATTGGCAGGAATTGGTAAAAACAACGCTTTTATGCATAGGACAGGGACTTTAACAGAAAATTTTTCCCGTTTATTTTTTGGGGTATAAATCATTGTTTATACCCTGCTCATACAAATTGATTCTTTCATTTACTGATACAGCTACATTAAAAAAAATTTTCATCATCAGAAAAAAATTCCCCTGTAATGCCCGCCCCGTGCGTGTTTCAGCATGATTAAATATATTGAAGTGCCGGAAAAAAATTATTTTCCTGTAAGGCGATTTCATTTTGCTATATAAAAAAATATTTTTTTTATCCCGGCTTATCCACAACCTTTTTTAAAATGTTAATAAAATAATTTAAAAAAATTTTTTGGTTGATAGAAATTATTTATAATATTGTGCCGGGAAATTTATTTCCCGTACTTACTAACCCATCCATATATTATCCCTCCGCTTACTACGGAGGGATTTTTTTTGTCTCTCCCCCTATAAGCGAGTTATTGAAAATTGTTTGTTGAGTGTTGACAAATTGAGTCTTGTTTACTCTATTCAAAGACTCAGGATTCGATACTCAATATTCAATGCTCAGGTTTTCATGACCCTGAAACTTGAGTATTGTTTGTTGAGTATTGATATATTGAGTCTTCCCCCGACCTGTAAAAGACTCAATAAGTCAACAAACAATACTCAACATTCAACTGAACACCTTTACCAGCCCGGCACTTTCTTTCCTGCAATAATCAATATTTAAAAATATCTTTACACTTACCTAAAATACACTTCATGCTGAAATCCATGACCGGTTTTGGAAGAGCCGAAAAAAACGTGGGCGATAAAACGTTCCTGGTTGACATCAAATCACTCAACGGCAAACAATTTGAGCTGCAACTTAAATTACCTTCGATCCTGAAACCATTTGAATTTGATATCCGCCGCCTCTTATCCGAAAAACTGGTGCGTGGCAGCGTGGATTGCATGATCAGCCTGAAAGATACCGGCAGCGCCAAACCCGTTACCATCAACACGGACCTTGCCAAAGCCTATTATAAACCCCTGGCGGATCTTTCTGCTGCCCTGAACCTGGATCCTTCTCATATATTGAGTACACTGGTTAAACTACCGGAAGTTATAACCCCCAGCAGCGAAACGCTTGCCGATAATGAATGGAAAGAATTTCAGCAGGTTTTAGAACTGGCCATGAATAACCTGAATGAACACCGGCTGGATGAAGGGGCTATGCTGGAACAGGACCTGGTGCTCCGGATCAGTAATATTGAAAGACAACAGGAGGAAGTAATCAAACTGGAACCCCTTCGCCAGCAAAAGATCCGCGAAGGGATCACCCGGCTGCTGGAAGATAATGTAGGCAAAGAGAATTATGACAGCAACCGCCTGGAGCAGGAACTTATTTATTACATTGAAAAGATCGATATCACAGAAGAACAGGTCAGGCTGAAAAATCATTGCGATTATTTTAAAATGCTGCTGGCAGAAAAAGCGGAATCCAAAGGGAAAAAACTTTCTTTCGTACTGCAGGAAATCGGAAGAGAAATAAACACGACCGGTTCCAAAGCCTACGATTCAACCATTCAAAAATGCGTGGTGATGATGAAAGATGAACTGGAAAAAGCAAAGGAGCAGGTTTTAAATGTATTATAAGCTAAGAAAAAACAGAGAGAAAGAGGAAAAGAGTTTGACCGCCATCAGGACTTCTCTCAAATCTCCTTTTCTCTTTTGACCTCTTAGCCTACATTTGTAAAAAACATTTCATTGAAAAGTTACAGGGCAATTTGCATTTTTTTTCTCGCAGCTTATAGCTTACAACTTGCAGCTGTTTCCTGTACTACCATTGACCTCTACGAAAAATCTGTTGCCATTCCCGGGCATAGCTGGAAAAGCGATTTTATGCCTTCTTTTACATTTACCATCAAAGACACCACCCCGCTCTACCAGCTTTTCCTGGTCCTTCGTCATAGTGATAAATATAATTATAACAATATTTACATTAACCTTTCTGCAAAATTGCCCGGCACCGACAGCACCCGTAAAATAAGAAAGGATTTGACCCTGGCCACAGATGATAAGGGCTGGTTAGGGGATGGCATGGATGATATTTATGAACACCGGATACCGCTGGGCGATCCCGAAAAACTAAAAGCAGGTAATTATACATTTACGGTCGAACAGATCATGCGCGAAAATCCGCTGAAAAATGTATTTAATGTCGGCCTCCGGATCGAAAAGAAACAATAATTACAAATCAGCTCAGCGTTCTTAAAAAAAATCATCCCCCGTTATTTATTCACTTGCGTATTAATTCCATCTTTGCAACATGCCTGATGCCAGCCGGAAAAGACTTCACCGCACCACGTTTATTTACTGGATGCTGCTGTTATATATTATCGCGGCCCTTGTCTGGTGGTTTATTTCCCTGAACAGGCAGAATACCGTGATGAGGAGTTTCGAGATCAGCAATCTTCGATCAACTATTGACAGTGCTGCATACCCGGTTGTATTCAGGCAAAAATTATCCCAGATCCGTAACGAATACCAAAGGAATAAATCAAAATATGCCGGGGAGGGAAGTATTTTCTTTTTACTGATATTGGTCGGGGCTGCTTTCGTGTACCGTTCTGTACGCAGGCAATTTTACCTTCAGCAGCAACAACAGAATTTTATGATGGCTGTTACACACGAATTAAAAACACCGATTTCTGTGGCGAAGCTCAACCTGGAAACATTGCAGAAATACAGCCTGGCTCCTGATAAACAAAAAAAGATCATTCGCACCACGCTGGATGAAACAGCGAGACTGGATTTCCTGACCAATAACATTCTTATTTCCTCTCAACTGGAAGGTCACCGGTATAAGGCAACTAAAGAGGATCTCGACCTCTCCACTTTGCTGAAGGATTGCCTGCAGGATTTCCGCAATCATTACCCGGACCGGGTAATTCATGAAGAAATAGAACCCGATGCTGATGTAAAGGGAGATGCATTGCTGCTGCAAATGATGATCAATAACCTGCTGGAAAATGCATTAAAATATTCGGCCAAAGAAACCCCGGTAACTGCCAGCTTAAAAAAATACAGGTCGGGAACAGAATTGCAGGTGAAAGACGAAGGACCGGGCATTCCTGACCATGAAAAGAAAAAGATCTTTTCAAAATTCTACCGGATTGGCAACGAAACCACCCGTAAAGCAAAGGGCACCGGGCTGGGACTCTATCTTTGCCGGAAAATTGCCCGGGATCATAATGCAGACATTTCGGTGACGGATAATAAACCCGGGGGCAGTAATTTCACCGTTGTTTTCCGTACCTGAAGGCGAGGTCTGACCGTCCCGGTCTGAACTTCCCAGTTTGAAACTTTAAAAACAAATAAAAGTCAGACGGAGACCGTCAGACTTTTCAACCATGGCAATAGAAAAAAAAGCATCTGTTTTGCTGGTGGAGGATGAAGAGAATCTTCACGAAGCGCTCAAACTGAACCTGGAATTGGAAGGCTACAGCGTAACCTCTGCATATGACGGGACAGCTGCCCTCAAAGCCATCCAGGCAGAATATTTTGATCTTATTATTTTAGATGTGATGCTCCCCGAAATGGATGGCATTAATGTGACCGAAACTATCCGCATCAGTAACAATGAAGTGCCTATATTGATCCTCAGCGCCAAAAACAGCAGTGCAGACCGGGTACTGGGATTGAAAAAAGGAGCCGATGATTACCTGACCAAGCCCTTTAATCTCGAAGAACTTTTATTGCGGGTACATAAACTGATCAACAAGAATAAAAAACTCCAGGACAAATCAACGATCGGGGACGTTTATACTTTTGATAATAATACCATTGATTTCAAGGCGCAGGAAGCCACGGTCGCCCATGGTAAAAAAATCCCGTTGAGCAAGAAGGAAACCATGCTGCTGAAATTGCTGATAGAAAATAAAAATGAAGTGGTGCCCAGGGAAAAGATATTACAGGCTGTGTGGGGTTATAATGTGTATCCCACCACCCGGACCATTGACAATTTCATTCTCAGTTTCAGAAAATATTTTGAAGAGGACAGCCGCAATCCCAGGTACTTTCATTCAGTAAGGGGTGTGGGTTATAAATACTCAGAGTAAGACACCCGGGTTTTCTATAACCTGCCCAACCTGAGTCCTGAGTATTGAGTATTGACATATTGAGTCTTTTTCCCCGACCTGTATAAAGACCCAAAAATTCAACAAACAATTCTCAATACTCAAAGTAATAGCCGGTCGATCGCTTCCAGCACTACTTTTACATCGGCCAGCATCTTTTCTTTGTTTACATCAAGGGAAGCCCCCGTGAACATACCCATTTCGCAGTCAGTTAATATTTTTTGCAGGTCAGCAATGATCCTGTCATCCACGGATTTCTGTTTTAACCCGGAAAAAAGATTTTCTTTATTCACCAAACTCCCCTCCATATCGAAACGGTTTCCCAGGTGTTTCCAAATGAACTGCTGAAGCCCGGTGAAAAACTCTTTATCGGAAAGATCAATAAGGTCTCTCATGGGAGCCAACCCTTCCCCGACAGATGGCAAGACGATCTTTTCCTTTTGAACAGAAGGGGCAGGTTTCTCCTTATGCATTATCCAATACGTCAAAACAATAATGACAAGTAAAATAATAATACCTCCTGCCACCCTGCTTGCTCTACTATTTTTTGCTGTAATGGATTCTTTTCTTTCTGCATGGATCGGTTCTTTCTTTTCTTCATTTCCGATTTCTACGGAACTGGATGCGGTCGTAACTGTTTTATACCCGTTGCTATGCGGATCAAAGAAAGAAAAATTCACCGGGGGTAATTGATACCTGCCCGGATGGTTGCAAACAAATGTATACCGGAATGTCCGGCTCCCCGACAAAGGAAAATGTGTTTTATCCAGTGAATCCCTGATGGAAGGTTCAAATCCTTCAATACCGGCCGGCCAGTCAATCACCGGTTTGGATAATTGCGTAAAATTTCCATTCCCGCTGATCCTGATCTCGAATACCCCTTCTTCATTTTTTGCTATCCTGTTTTGTAAGATTGAGGCAGAAACAGAAAAAGTTCCGACAGCTCCGTTGAACAGGGCCGGTATATTTTTATCCGGCAGAGGCTTTACCCGGATAACCAAGGGTTCGGTATGCATACTGGTTTCAAAGACATCGGTATTGTCATCCGCCTTTTCATCCTTATTATTGCCCGAAAGTCCCTCGATAATTTCCTGTTCCGTTTTTTTACTGACCATACTTCGGGAAAATTCAATCTTGTTCTTTACTTCCATGGGGTCAATCGTAAACAGGCCTGCCTGTAAGGGAAAAAGCTGGATCTTCCGGATGGTATGTACATCAAACCATTTCCCGTTCAGCATTTCGCTGTTCACCTGTTTATCGGAAAGGCTTACCATATCATGTACGGTAAAGCCATAAAACCCGGGGTTCTTAACTATGTCGGAATTAGATTCAAGACGGGAATACAATTTAAAAACGGCCAGCACCGGTTCACCGGTATAACAGGTTGTTCGGTCAACGTCCACTTTCAGAAAAAGATTTTGCCTGATCTTCTCATAGGGATCCTCACCCGGTCTTAACACATAATCAGGGTTAGCCATCACCATATTTCTGTCAAAATATTTTGAAGCCTTGTCTTTTGTAATCACTTCCAGGATCACATCATTACTTTTTATGGGCTTCCCGTTCAACAGAACCGTGGCTCCCCGGATAGTAAACCGGCCGGGCCTGACCGCCTCCAATGTATATACAAAATTCCTGATTGGATGGATGTCATCGGGAGAGGACACAACTCCATTATAGATATTGGGTCCGCTTACAAAACGAAAATGATCAAAGGCAGGCGCTTTAAAATTTCCGATCTTTTCTGCATCCCGGATAATGTATTGCACCTGGAATGATTCACCCGGAACAACGGGTTCCCGGGGAACCATTGTATTAAAACTGACCTGGGCGCCGGCCGCGGAGGTCAGCAGGGTATAAAAAAATATGATGAATATTTTTCTCATTCTCACCGGGCAATAAAAATAAAAAAGGGCTGCAAATTAATTCAGTGAAACTATAGCAAAGGAAAAAAGAAGGCTTTCATTGGTGATTTAATGGTGAGCCCGGTTACAGATCGCCCCCGAGCGGGCGTAATACCATATCTTCCACGCAGGCACCGGGTGAAAGTTGTGAAGCAGCATAGATCATTTTGGCAATATCATGGGCCTCCATGATCCGGTGTGTTGTATTATCAAAATTTCCCCATGTATCCGTGAGCACAGCGCCGGGAAATACAGCCGTCACTTTAATATGAAAAGGTTTCATTTCCTCCCGCAGGTTTTTACTGAATCCGTGCAGGGCGTATTTACTGATGCTGTATGCACCGCCATTTGAATATGCATGAAGCGATGCGATAGAACAGATATTGAAGATATGCCCGGAACGACGTTCCATCATTTTCGGCAACAATGTTCTTGTTAAATGATAGGCACTGTACAGGTTCGTTGACAACAGGCTTTCCAATAAACCTTCCTGTTCATTATGAACACTTCCGGGTTTAAAGAGACCGGCATTGTTCACCAGTATATCCGGAACAACACCTGCTTCCAGCACCCAATGACCTGCATTCTTCGCTTCTTCTTTGTTGCCAAGATCAAAGGACTTTGCTTTAATATCTACCCCGGGATATTTTGTTACCAGTTCTTCCAATGCTTTATACAACCTCAATTCATCCCGGGATGTAATAAAAAGGCTGTGCCCGTTTGCAGCAAATAGTTCAGCAATGCTTTTGCCTATCCCTCGGGAAGCCCCGGTCACGAATACATTCATTGAAAATGGATTATTGTTTGTTTAATATTGATTATTCCGGTTCCTTTGCAAATCTACAAACAGCCATGCACTATAAACATCTTTTCTTCGACCTGGATCATACCCTGTGGGACTTTGAAGCCAATAGCCGGCAAACCCTGGAAGAGTTATATCAACTGATGCAACTGGAGTCGAAGGGTGTATACGATTTTGATCTTTTTCATAAAAATTATCTCGTTCACAACGAAAAACTCTGGGACCGGTACCGGAATGGTTTTATCAAAGTGGACGAACTCCGCTGGAAGAGAATGTGGCTCTCCTTACTCGATTTTAAGATCGCGGATGAGCCCCTGGCAAGGGAGATGGGTGTGGTTTTCCTGGAACTGCTTCCGACCCGGAAAATATTATTTCCTTACACCGTGGAAATACTGGATTACCTGACTGAGAAAAATTACCGCCTTCATATAATCACCAACGGCTTTGAAAAAACACAACACCTGAAATTAAAACATTCGGGTCTGGCGAAATATTTCAATGCTGTCATCACGTCTGAAGCCAGTAACAGCCTGAAACCGCATAAAGAAATATTTGATTATGCTTTTCAGCAAACAGGGGCTTTGCCCCGGGAAAGCATTATGATCGGGGATACGATCGACGTAGATATCCTTGGAGCAGTGAATGCAGGAATTGACCAGGTTCATGTAAATCATCTGACAAAAGAGCCGGTACTGCTCAATGAAAATCTTCCGACTTATACTGTTTACTCTTTACAAGAATTAGAAGAGATCTTTTAGAGCGATTACTGCTTACGGAGTTCCCTTTCCTGTTTCTGATTTATTATTTTTTAATCAGGGTACTACCAAATGGCTATCACGGTAACTCCTCCCTTAGGTTTTTCACCGATCTTTACCAGAATTTTTGCATCCAAAGGCAACAACAGGTCAACCCTTGAACCAAATTTGATAAACCCCATTTCTTCTGATTGTTTTACCTGTTGACCCGCCTGCAGGTAATTAATAATGCGTTTTGCAACGGCACCGGCAATCTGTTTTACCAGAATTTCTTTTCCCTGACCGGGTGCATTATCCGGGCGGGAGTTTTTCCGGTAAACAACAGAATGCCTTTCGTTTTCTGTGGATGATTTGGGATGCCAGGCTACCAGGTATTTACCTTTGTGATACTGGCTGTAAATCACTTCACCACTTACCGGGTTGCGGTTGACATGCACATTTAACGGGCTCATAAAAATGGAAACCTGGATGCGGCGGTCGGTAAAATATTCATCGGACTGCACTTCCTCAATAGCAACCACTTTGCCATCGGCAGGTGCCACGATGGCGTCCTCCCGGAACGTCAATATTCTTTTGGGAATTCTGAAAAATGAGATGATGAATAAAAGAAGGGTGAATGTTATGGTAAAAAGGAGTCCACCCAATAATGGCGAAGCATAGCTGAAAAAATAAAAAAAAGATAAATTGATGACACCAAAAAGAATGACGCTTATGGCAATGGTCTTATAACCCTCTTTGTGTATGGTCATCAGCGATCGTTGAATTTCAAAAATAGGCAAACAATGGTTAATCTTTCTGCGGGTGCCTGAATTCATAAAAATGCCACATCAACCTGATCCCTGCGTTTAAATGCAACATGGTGGTTGCGCCCGCATACGAATAGGAAGCTGTAAAAGATGGTCCGCTGTCGGGTTTCCGGATAGTGCTTCTTACCGGGTTTTCAACTCTGGTAATGTCCGTATTAATAAATCTTGCTCCCGCACCGGCAAATATATCAAGAGCCCACTTTTTCTTTGAAAATGAAAAAACCGAACCAAGCTGGACGGAAATAGTTATCACCGGGCTGTTGATGGAGGCCCGGCTGTAATAATAACCACTATCCGTTTTGTGATGATCAAAATAAAAACTGTTTTGATTAATAAACTGCCTGCTTGCCCTGGAAAACTGCAAACCCGCATAGGTATGACTTTTTTTGTTTTTGCTGCGCAAACTATATCGTATCTCGGACTTTATCCTCAGATACTTCTTATCCAGTTCTGAAGAATCCCTGCTGTTTTTGTTGTAGACAGGAATCGTGATCTCACCCAATAAACTATATCGTTCATTAAACCTGTATTCGATACCGGGCTGCAGGCCAAGTCCGGGTTGTGATATGGGAATAAGAGCGCCGGTAAACGTGGCGGCCCATCCACCCGGTTTTTTTCCTGACTGCGCATTCAGCCCGGCATAAAAAAACAGGAACAGAAAATTCAATAAAAAAAATTTTCGCATATTGAAAATGGTTCTGATTTCTGTAAATGTACTGTTTACTGCATAAATAAATGAACGAACAGCCATACGAACGGTGTCGCCAGCAATAAAGAATCAAAACGGTCCAGAAATCCGCCATGCCCCGGCATCCATGTGCCGCTGTCTTTTACCGTGGCTGTCCGTTTGATTTTGGATTCGAGTAAATCTCCGGCTGTTCCAGAAATCACAGCAACCAAAACAAGAAAGATCCAAAATAAAAAGGTTTGACCGAAAACAAACCAATCGTCATTCATGAACCCGGTATAACCCATCACAACCGAAGAAATCAGGATGCCCGCGATGGTTCCTTCCCAGGTTTTTTTGGGTGAAATTTTTGACAAAGGTCTTTTCCCGATCAATGACCCGGCAATATATGCCATCGTATCATTGACCCAGATACTGCCAACAAGGATCAACGGGAAAAATATCCTGTAGATCTTTTCCTCCTTCATGAGGACCGGATTGACTGTTTCTATCCCATACAAATCCAGCATCAGCCCCCAGCACAATGAAATATAAACCAACCCCAGCAAGCCCATTCCAAATGCTTTTATGCGGATTACATTTTTCTGGAATATGCCAATCAGTAATAATGCAAACCCGGCCGAAGATACCGGCCAGGAAAGATTTTCTCTTACTCCATAACTATTGATTTGATAAGAGGGTCCGCAAAACCAAAGCATCAGGCCATATCCCATGACCATTAATCCTAATTTTGCGTATGGATGAAAAAAAGTGTTGTGAATTTTCTCCGTCAGTTTCAGGTATTCCCACCAGCATCCGAAATGGATCATTGAAAATAAAACAAGGAAACTCCAGTGATTCCATAACAAACCGGCCAGCATGATGGCAGCAAAGATGATCGCTGTTAAAGTTCTTGTCCGGAATGTTTGCCAGTTGAATGCCATCGGTAAACCAAATGTTTAATAGAAGGGAGTATTGCGCAATTCTTCGTTCCTTTCAAAACCCGGGCTTGACAGATCCGGTTCTTTGGGCTTCTCCGCAATTTTCCGGAAAACAATAAAAAGACCGATCACGGCAGGTAAAAGAAAAATACCCCACCAGGCGGAGTCACTGTTATCCCCGACTGCTTCTTTCAGTGACTTGCCCTGTGTTTTCAGCACATAGATCATGGTAACAGCCAGTGCATTGTTAAAAAAATGAGCGATGATATTGAGCCACAATCTTCCTGAATACTGGTAAAGCAATCCCAATATTACCCCAAGAAATATTCTTGAAAGAAATCCATAGAAGGAGAAATGAGCGGCGCTGAACAGGATGCTCACAATAAGAATGGATAACCAGGGTTTCCTGGTGGAGCGGGTTAAAAAATTCTGCAATCCTCCCCTGAATAATGCCTCTTCGCACAGGGCCGGCAAAAAAGCCATGAGGATCAGTGCAAGAATATATTCTCCAAAACTGTTTAACCCGATGATCGCTTCCACCTGCCGGTTGTAATCATTTTCCATTTTATCAAACTGCAGCTTCCATGTATCGGGAATAGGTAAACGCTGGTTGACATAAGAAAGAAATCCTGAAACAAAAAGAGCCGTGATCATGATGGCACACACAATACCCACCTGTTTCCAGTTTATTTTTAGGGTAAACCCAAGCAAACCCATTGGCTTCCTGTTTAGCAGGTAAGCCGTAAAGATGGCAGGAAGTAAAAAACCAATGATCGTTGTGATCAGTTGAATAACTTTTATGGCATTGCTGTTGGAGGGGTCGCTCATGCCTTTTTCCATATCCTTAAAACTTTGCCCCGTCATACCTGTCCATACCGGGATACTAATCAGCGCCGCCAGGAAAACAGCTGCCACCGCAAAAGCGATCAGCATAAAGAATCCGGCTGTATATGACATGCCTTTTGAATTATTATCGTACATAAATTCTGGCGATTAAATTGTAAATTTGTTGGTTCAAATGTAAACAGCAATAGTCAATAATTATTAATTAAAAATTATCGGCTATTCAAATCCCTCTGATAAAGATGACCAGGATTGGAAATATACAGTTACCGGATTTCCCGTTGTTGCTTGCCCCGATGGAAGACGTAAGCGATCCCCCTTTCCGTGCCGTGTGCAAGGATAACGGTGCTGACCTGATGTACACTGAATTTATTTCCAGCGAAGGACTGATCCGGGATGCCATCAAGAGCCGTAAGAAACTCGACATCTTCGATTATGAAAAACCGGTGGGTATCCAGATCTTCGGGGGCGATGAAGAAAGCCTGGCCCTGGCAGCAAGAATCGTTGATGTAACCAATCCCGACCTGCTCGATATTAATTTTGGCTGCCCTGTCAAAAAAGTGGCATTGAAAGGCGCCGGCGCCGGAGTATTAAAAGATATCGACCTGATGGTGCGGCTGACTTCCGCCGTGGTAAAAGCAACTTCATTGCCCGTTACAGTAAAAACAAGATTGGGTTGGGATGATCATTCAAGGAACATTGTTGAAGTTGCAGAACGTTTACAGGATGCCGGCATCAAAGCGCTGGCCATTCATGGACGAACAAGAACACAGATGTACAAAGGAGTAGCAGACTGGACATTGATCGGCGAGGTAAAAAATAACCCGAGAATTACAATCCCTGTTTTTGGAAATGGCGATATTGATTCCCCTGAAAAAGCATTGGAATATAAAAACCGGTATGGCGTCGACGGCATTATGATCGGACGCGCCGCCATCGGATATCCCTGGATCTTCAGGGAGATCAGGCATTATTTCAAAACGGGGGAACATCTTCCTGCTCCGGGCATTGAAGAGAGAATTGCGGTTTGCAGGAAACACCTTCAAAAATCTGTTGAATGGAAAAACAACGTTGTTGGCATCAATGAAATGCGCCGCCATTACGCCAATTATCTCAAAGGATTGCCAAACATCAAAGAATTCCGTAACCGGTTGGTAACATTGAAGACAGAAACAGAAATTAATGAAGTGTTTGATGAAATTGTAAAAACTTACAGGGGATTTGAATTTGAAAAGACACCAATCGAATTGGTTAACTACCATGAAAAATGCCCGGCATAAGTGTCTGACGCCTCCGGGGCGCCTGACACTTATGCCTTCCAATAATCCTTCATCAGCTCAACAGACCATCGGGGTTGTTTGATCTCTCCTGCCGGTAAAAACTCTTTCAGCACAGGTTTGATATCCAGAACGGGTGTTCCGTCAATTGCATCCAGGTATTTTACCCAAATCTTATTCCCTGTCCTTTTTACAAGAGCTGCTATCGTAATACCGATTGCATTGGGGCGATCTTTTTTACGTTGCGCATAGATTCCCACTTCGGGCCAGTTTTTATTACCCCTCGGATGACCATAGAAAACGGATTGAGCCGGTTCGGCTTTATCAAAATGAAAAATAATTTCAAGATGGGAAAATTCATCAATGCCATCGAATGCCCGGGCAGGAATATGCGGCAGCAGTTCAATTTCACTGACCACATCACCCCAATAATCATCGGATAAACCTTTTCGTGTATTTCTTACCGTGGCGACCGGTTGTAAAACGATTTTCATAACAACCAATTATTTTTTGCTGATTGCTTCCATTACTTCTTTACTCAATGGTGAAACGGATGGTCCAAAATAATGTGTAAGCATTCCATCTTCATTAATAATATACTTGGCAAAATTCCAGGAAGGAGGTTTGTTGTTCCACCCGTTTTTTGTGGAATCGGTCAGCCATTGATACACTTCATGCTGCCCTTCCCCTATTTTCACGATTGATTTTTTCATCAGGGGAAAGGTAATCCCGAAATTCAATTTACAGAATTGAGCGATCTCTTCATCCGTTCCTTTTTCTTCCTCCTTAAAATCATTGGCCGGGAAACCAATGATCAGCAGCTTATCTTTATGCCTGTCATATAATTCCTGCAGGGCTTCGTATTGCCTGGTAAAGCCACAATCGCTGGCGGTATTCACCAGCATTATTTTTTTCCCTTTCAATGCTGAGAAATCCAGGGGTGTTCCGTTATTCAATGTTCCCTTCAGCGAATAAAAAGAAACGGCGGGTCGTTTCTGATCATTTTTCAATTCAGTAACATTAGTACCACGCAGTTTCGTAAACCACATCAGGGCCGGGTAAACGGCTTTTAAAACTTTTTGTCTCAGTGTCATGTTTTTTGAATTTCTGTTTACATACAATACATATCCTGCAAATGCAAGAAAAAGTATTAAAATAACAAGCAGGAACCGTTTTAGTTTTTTCACCGGATGAGCCATTTAAACAATTTCAGTTTTCCGTTGAACGGAGGGTATTTGATACCCGGGTCAAACCAGACAGGTGTTTTCATCACCGCCTTTTTATGACTGAAGGTTTCAAACGAATATTTTCCGTGGTAACAGCCGGTTCCGCTGAAGCCCCGGCCGCCAAACGGAAGATAATGATTGGTGAGATGCCAGCTTGAATTGTTGATACAGCTTCCCCCGGCAGGAATGGCCCGCAGCCATTCATTTTCTTTTTTCCTGCTGGATGTATAGATGTACAGGGATAATGGATTGGGATGCTTATCAATTACCGCCTTTGCTTCTTCCGGTGTATTAAATGAAAGTACCGGAAGTACGGGTCCGAATATTTCTTCATTCATAACCGGCGCATTTGGGGAGATTTCCGTCAGCAGGGCAGGCTCAATGAATAATTTTTCCTTATCGCTTCGTCCCCCCTGAACAATTTTTCCCTGTGACAAATACCCGGTAATCCGGTTGAATTGCCTTTCATTGATTATTTTGCCATAATAAAAACTTTCTTCCGGCTTATCGGAAAAAAATTTCCGGATGTTTTCCCCGATGGCTGTTATTAATTTTTCTTTTACCGATTCATGCACCAGCACATAGTCCGGGGCCACACACATCTGTCCGGCATTGGAAAATTTTGTCATGGTGATCCGGCGTGCAGCTACATTAATATTGGCATCGTTTTCAACAATACATGGGCTCTTACCCCCCAGTTCGAGGGTTACGGGAACTAAACGTTCTGCAGCCATTTTATAAATTATTTTTCCGACTGACGTGCTCCCTGTATAAAAAACATGATCGAATGTAAAATGATTCATCATCTCCGGGATGACTGTTACCCCGTCACCCTGCACATATGAAATATATTCTTTGGGAAAAACCTCTTCAATAATTTTTTTCATCACGGCATCGGTGGCCGGCGCAAATTCGCTGGGTTTCAATACGGCACAGTTACCGGCAGCAACCGCACCTACCAACGGGTTGATCAGGAGCATGAAGGGATAATTCCAGGGGCCGATGATAAGCACCACTCCCAATGGCTCTCTCAGCACCTTACTCGCTGATGGAAAGTTTACGAGGTTGGTCCCCGCTCTTTCCGGAGCCATCCAGGACCGGAGATTTTTCAGCGCGGCATTAATTTCGGCAATAACAAAACCTATTTCAGTCACCCAGCATTCCTCCGGGCTTTTCTTCAGATCGCTGTGCAAGGCATCGTACAGATCCTGTTCATGATACAGAATGGATGCTTTCAGCTTCTTCAGTTGTTCCCTGCGGAAGATATACGGCAAGGTGATGCCGCTTTTAAAATACGCCCGCATATTTTCAAGGGCGGTTATATTGGCCATTAATTCTAATTTTATACCAAGTTATACCAATTTGCATAATGACTGATGAATACTATATGTTGCAGGCATTAAAGGAAGCAAGAATTGCTTTTGAAAAAGGTGAAGTTCCTGTGGGAGCCGTTGTGGTTATTCATGAAAAAGTTATTGCAAGGGGACACAATATGGTGGAAAAACTGAATGATCCGACGGCCCATGCGGAAATGATCGCTCTCACTTCTGCTTTTAACCTGCTTGGAGCCAAATATATCCCGGAAGCAACTTTATATGTTACGGTTGAGCCCTGTTTCATGTGTGCAGGTGCGATCTACTGGAGTAAGCTGGGTAAAATTGTTTATGGTGCGGATGATGAAAAAAACGGATACAAAAAAACAGCCGGGTCCAACTGGCCCTTTCATCCCAAAACAGAATTGATCCGGGGAGTGCTGAAAGATGAATGTGCCAGCCTGATGAAAGATTTTTTTAAACCTAAAAGATAAACCATGGCCAAGGCATTGCAATCAAAGAAGACAACCACTACGCACCCCCGCACAGGCAGCCAGTTTAAAATTGATGACTATATCTATGTCCCTTTCAGGGCCGCCATCCTGCAAAGCCTGAAAGGAAGCAAGGGGAAAAGTTTTACTGAACTTGCCGATGATGTAACTAAGATCATCCGGAAAAAAATACCGGGGTTTAAGAAATCGATCCCCTGGTACACGATTTCTATCCGGCTCGATCTCGAAACAAAAGGATTAATAGAAACATTTACTGAAAAAGGGAAGAAGTTTAACCGTCTAAAGAAATAATTTTCGAAATAAGAAACAAATCCGTTTACGCCGGGAATATAAGGCCAGGTCTTCCTACTTTTGTTCTCCCGGTATCAGGAAAAAATCTTCCATTAAAAATTTAAAATAATAATTATGGCATTTACCTTACCTCCTCTTCCTTATGCACAGGATGCGTTGGAACCGCATATCGACACCCTGACCATGCAGATTCATCATGGCAAACACCACCAGGCCTATGTTGACAACCTGAACAAAGCCATTGCAGGCACGGAACATGAAAATAAATCGCTGGAAGAACTGGTGGAATCCGCAGGTTCTATTTCAGCTGCAGTCCGAAACAACGGAGGCGGTCACTGGAACCATACTTTTTTCTGGAACAGCCTGGCCCCGGGAGCCGGCGGCGCCCCGACCGGGAAACTGGCTGATGCCCTGAATGAGGCATTTGGTTCGTTTGATGAGTTTAAAACAAAATTTGCTGCTGCAGGCATAGGCCGGTTTGGCAGCGGATGGGCCTGGCTGATCATAAAAAAAGATGGCAAACTGGATATTACTTCCACGCCAAACCAGGATAATCCTTTGATGGATGTGGCCGAAATAAAAGGTGTTCCGCTATTGGGCGTGGACGTATGGGAACATGCTTATTACCTGAAGTACCAGAATAAAAGGGCTGATTATCTTGCCGCGATCTGGAATGTGATCAACTGGAACAGGGTGGCCGAAAGGTATTAAACGACCGAAATGGTCTGAAGATATGATTTAAAGGGAGTGAGGAATGGCTAGTGGCTAGTGGGTTTGAAAGTTTAGTTTCCCACTAGCTACTCGCCACTCCCCACTCCCCGTTTACTACAGCGCTATTTACATTTTGACATAACCTCCTCCATAATCTTATCTGCTTTATCATTCATCGCCTTATCATCTTTTTTATCCTCGTATTTTTTTCTCATTTTTTCCCCGTAGGCATCCATTTCTTTTTCCAGGTCTTCCAGTTGTTTTTTTACTTTTTCATCGGTTGGGTCCTTTGCCTCCAGTTTTTGTTTCTCGCAACGATATTTTGCCATCTTTCTCACATCGCTTTCAAAAGATGATTTGGAAGAACAGGATGACCCTGCAAGCACCATGGCTATGAATGCCATTGCAATAAAAATCTTTTTCATGATAGTTTTTTTTAATTATTAAAAGCTGGTTTAGGAGTGGACATCATTCGGGTTGCCGGGTGCAAAGTAGAAATATTAAACAGTATAATTTAAAATAAAATATATCATGCGTATTATGGCACTGGGTCATAACCGCTTCCTCCCCAAGGATGACAACGGCTGATCCTTTTTATGGCCAGCCACATTCCTTTGAACACTCCATGCTTTTTTAATGCTTCCGCTGCATAGTGGGAACAGGTGGGCGTATAACGGCATTTGGGCCCCAGCCATGGAGAAATGATCAACTGGTAGATCTTAATCAACAGTATGAAAGGAAGGCTCAATATGCGCAATACTGTTTTCATTTTTCAGCATCAGTTAACCGGTCCAGCTTTTCCAGAATTTTACTGATACTGTCAAAAACGTAGCCATACCCCGGAGTTTCTTTACCCGTGTAAATGATGAATATGTTAAGCCGGTGTCTTTTTTCTTTTAATTTCCGGAAAAGGGACTGCTTCTGCAGGCGGTAAGCTTCCCTGATCAGTCTTTTTATTTTATTCCGGTCCACCGCTTTCCTGAAATTTTTATGACTGACCCCCGCACCAAATTGCAGGGGACTATCCCCCTGCTCATTGAAAGTATAATGAACCCGGAATGGAGTGATATTGAATATTTTTCCTTCCGAGAAGAGCACTTCGATCTGCTTGCGGCTTTTCAGCCTTTCCTTTTTTCCCAATGTGAATTGCTTCGCCACAAAATATTTTTGATTGGTTGCTGATGAAATGTACTGGAGTAAATAGTTGTTGCCACGAATGACATCAATAAATCATGTGATAAATCTCACTACAAGCTATCTCAATTTTAAAATGGGACACAATGAACTCAACGAATCACAAAGTACACAAAGAAATTTATTGTTTATAGCCAACCCGTTGTGTCCTTTGTGCAACCTTTGTGAATTTTGTGTTCCTTCAAATTACACCTTTTGAGACGAGTTCTAGTTTATCCGGGTTTCTTTCCGTAAAATTAAGCACCAGCAGGGCTATAGTCATCCGTAATTACCCAATCCAAAAAAACAGTCCCGGCGTTTATGCCGGGACCATCCATAATCTGATTCCACCTTAACGT